>PBYL01000360.1 GCA_002729595.1 Thalassovita sp.
CGTGAGGCGGTATTTGGTATTTATTTCGGCAAGAATGAGTTTAAACGAAGTAACAAACTTTTTCACCTGATATTGCTCTCTTTTGTTTTCTGCATCTGGTGAAAGCCCATTGAGTTTGAGCAGCGGAAACAGTGAATGCTCAGGGTTATTTTTGAGATATGCTTCAATCAGCTTGGTGTATTTGAAGTTATCGAAGCTATAATCGTTGCGGCTATTAGATTTGAGAATATCGTAACCAAGCGCGTGCATGGTTTTTACCGTGATTCTATCCAGCCCTTTTTCGGTAAATCGCGATTGTATTTCTTGTTTAATACTGCGATTAAAGGCACAAAATAGAACCTTTTTTTCAGGATCGATAAAACTGGCACTTTCGATAATGGTGGTGGTTTTGCCCGAGCCAGCCACTGCATCGATTATACCATGATTGGATTCGTACTTAACAAAGTTAAATACCTTTTTTTGTTCTTCGGTAAATTCCATAACCTCAAAAACATTAGTAAATAAGTAGCCCTTATTAAATCTAAGAATTTAATAAGTTGCGCGCAACAGATGTTTGAGCTGAAATAGAATTATTGTTGTTTTATTTACAAGTAGGAAATATTTCTGAAATACGCGGCAATCTAAAGTGAAAGAAGAAAAGATTTGCCTTCTCTTTTAAATAGCTGATTATCACTTGTTTTGCTATAGTCTTTTACAAACTCGCCCAATTTGCTGTAAAAAGAGAATGATTTTTTATGGCTCGAACTCACAAAAATTTTTTTGTAGCCAAGTGCTTTGTAGTGAGGGAAAATAACTGAATTTAACCAGTGGCTTCCGTAACCTTTGCCTTTCTCTACAATATGAAAGTATTTGAGTAAAAGTGTTCGCGCTTCGTCTTCGATGGACTCTTCTATAGCGGTAATTTTTCCACCAACGATGAGTAGAACACCTACTGGCAAACCAGATTTTTGAATAGTATGTGTGTGAAACCAAAGTTCAGGATTCTTTTCTATCTGATTCACTAATTGCGCAACGTGATATAACTCGTTGTAATCGTCCCAATCGTTGTTAAGCTTCCAGTTTACATAGTTGGCAATAGGCGATAATAGCTTAATGTCGAATTCTTTATGCAATACAAACTCTTCGTGTTCTCTTTGCTGTAATATATCCAATTTGGTAATTTTTGTTATATAATTTTGAGATTGTGTAAAAATACAGAATAAAAGTAAGATTTAGCTATATTTACTTTTGATTGAAAAATTTAATAATAACTTTAGTAGAAGTCATTTGATAAAAGCATAATGATTGAAATAGAGCTTACAAAAGAAGAGCGGGAGTTACTAAATCTAGAACTTATAAATTCTCAGACAACTAGGAATAAAGAAATTAAGAAGGGAATTCTAACCTTAGTTGTTTCAATTTTAGCTACAATCAGTTTATGGGCATTTACTGACAAAATTAGATTTATAAACAATTTTATAGCTATCTTCTTATGCTTTGGATTATTTGGGGCCTACAAAAGTATTTGGTGGTATAGAGCAAAATCTGTAGATAAATTGGCATCAGACATCAAGAATGGGATAAAGTTACAAGACCGATCGGAAATAAAATCTTATAGTAAGCAATCGCACAAAGTTAGGTTATTGAATGGTTTTGTTATATATGATTTTGATCTTCAGCAGAAAACGTGGCAAATTGGTGATAGTATCATTTATGAATACACTCCGCTTGATAATTATATACTTACTACCAAAATTCAAAACCGAAATGACCAGTAGAATACTTTTTGGACTGATTCTTCTTCGTACTTCTGTTATTGGCTTACATACTCAAGATAAAAAGTCCTTGCCTTTTACTTCAATTCATATAAAGAGTTAGGTAAGATTGTAGAATATTTAAAACAAGCTTAAATTGATTCGAAATAGTGATGTATATTTCAATTCATGAAAGCAATTCTATTAGTTTTATTAATATCTATTCCTCATATTGGATTCTCCCAAAATAGTGATCTTTTTCAACATGTTGATTCTTTAATTCAAAATGAACTTGAATATGTTAATGATTCAACAAGTGATAAGCTTCCTAATTTGGAGTGGGATACTACCAAGGTTACTTTGCCTCATTTTAGTACTTTTTCATCTAATCCTTCACCACTAATAATACTAGATGGTAAAATCATAGATAAAAGTGAATTGAATAAATATGTTTTGGCTCAAATCAGCGAGATAGATGTATATGAGAAGAATGATTCAAACATGCACGCTTTGTTTGGAACATCTTCAAAAAATGGAGTAGTTCTAATTCAAACTGTAAAGTTTAGCAAGCAAATAAAACACAGATGACAAGTGCCAATACATGAAAATAAGCTAACTAAATTCCCCAAATCACTTTTGTAACATCTTTTCTTTTTTCTTCTTGTTGAGATAATTGCGAATGGGCATATCGTATAAAACCATTACTAACCAAGCAAAAAATACCATCGCCACCATGCCGATTATAATAATCCAGACAAGTTCTTCTTGTGGAGGTTTTTGTGTGGTAAAGTAATTGCCAAACCACCACATGCCTGCATAGTGCGTCATGTAGAGCGGATAGGAGAGATTACCTAGAAAAACACAGGATTTTTTGAGTGTTTCAGACAAAGCAGAACCTGCACCCAATGAGACCAATAGCGGAAAATAGAATAGTACGATGAATGATTCTACTAGCCAGTTAATTGTAAGCCAAGGCATCATAAATGCGGCTAGAAGTAACAGAGAAAGTACAATAAATCCCAGTTTGTTTTTAATAATCAAGTTTGCTCTAAAAATGATTAACCCAGCCAGAAATGAATACATCATTCGAATTCCTCCATCTGCAAAAGTAGCATCATTCCAACCTCCTAGCAGATTTCCTGCCTTGTGGCTCACCCAAACAATGGCTACTGCGGCTGGTACAAGCAATATCCACAAAACTTTTTTTGGAAGTTTAACCAAGACAAATGCATACAAAATATTAGCAACGTATTCCCAAAACAAAGACCACGAAGGAGCATTCAAACTAAAGAGGTTGAAACCACGCTCTTTCATTATAGGTAGTGGAATTAGCAATAGCGAACAAATGAAAATCAAACTCAGATTTGCAAATGAATGGCCTTCAGTATGATCTACAAAAGGATCAACTAACATGCCCACCAATCCAATTACAGTTCCGGCGATTACCAAAGGGTGCAAACGAATCAACCTAGAACTAAAAAAGGAACGCAGGCTCATATTTGGTAGGCGATTATCGTAAGCATAAGCGATTACAAAACCAGAAAGGCAAAAGAAAAAATCTACTGCCAGAAACCCGTGCCCGATAAAGTTTTTAGTAAAGTCTGTAATAATCCATTCCATATAGTGGAACAAGACTACTGCCAGAGCGGCGATTCCTCTTAATCCATCTAAAATGTGAAAATGTTGTTTACTTTGTAGTGAGGTTGGTTCTGTGTTTTGGTTCATATGCTGTTGATACTCGGGTCTTGCTAACCGATTTTAGATTATTATTAATCTGTAAAACTAGGTCAAAATCTCGACACATCATAAGTAATGTGTTGGTGTATCCATGAGTAATTTAGCATCACAAAACTTATGTAATCAATTATGAGCAAAGCAGTTTTATGCAGAGAAAATTATTGATCGCTTTGCTAATTAGTTGAGTATTTTTTACTTACTAAATATAAAAGAGCAGGTATTAATCTAAATTGAAAAATGAAAAAGCTATTTCTGGACGACATTAGAACAGTGGATATGGTTTATGATAAATCGATTGTATCTGAATTTGATGTGGTGAGGTCTTACGATGAATTTGTAAACTATATCCATAAGAATGGATTGCCGGATTTTATTAGCTTCGATAATGATTTAGGACTAGACCAACATGGAGAAATCGCACCAGATGGTTATGCTGCTGCTAAATGGTTGGTGTATGAATCTAATCAAAATTTACTTCATTTGACCTTTCATGTTCATTCGGCAAATCCCATTGCCGCAAAACAAATTGAAGGCCTCTTAACAAATTACATCAAACATTTAAAAGCTGGTGAATAGAGAAGCTTTCTTAATCCGAAATATCTAAAGCATCCTTTACAAAATCTTCAATAAATTCTCTAATAATCATTTTTGACTTAGACAAAGGCAGATTTGGCTAAGCAAGTTTTTGTGTAGCAATCGAACTTTGAAACAAATATTAATAGCTACATGGAAATTATAAAAGATGATTCTAAAGATTTAAAAATAGTAAAATCATCTCCTGTAGTTTTCATCAGCGAATTTCTAACATAAAAATATTATAGAATGAAAGTATTTGTAACAGGGGGAACTGGTTTTATAGGAACTGCTATTGTTGAGCAATTAATTGAAAATGGCCACGAAGTATTAGGATTAGCCCGTTCCCAATCTTCTGCGGATAAATTGATAGCAGCCGGTGCTGCGGTGCATCATGGAGATTTAACAGATCTTGATAGTATAAGAAAAGGGGCAGAGTTAGCTGACGGAGTAATTCATGCAGGTTTCATACACGACTTTTCGAGGTTTAAAGAAGTTTGTGAAATAGATGGGAAGGTACTCAACGCATTTGGAGAGGTTTTAAAAGGAACCAAAAAACCATTGATTACAGCATCAGGCACGATGATGATTTCTCCTGGTGAATTGATTACTGAAGATATGAAGGTTAGTTTGAATGAGTCCGTACATCCTCGTATCATCACAGAGTTAACCGCTGATAAATTAGCAGATCAAGGTGTTCATGTTTCGTGCATTCGTTTGGCTCCATTTGTTCATGGTGATAAAGATTATGCAGGTTTTACGAGAATATTTATTGCCACATCAAAACAAAAACAGTTAGCGGCTTATATAGGAGATGGTCAAAACCGCTGGCCTGCTATTCATTATAAAGATGCCGCCAAGTTGTTCAGGTTAGCGCTAGAGAAAAATATGCTTGGAATGAAAGTGCATGCTGTGGAAAATGAAGGTATGACTTTTAAAACCATTGCAGAAAAAATTGGCGAAAGGTTGAATATACCCGTTCAATCTATTTCGGCAGAAATGGCCACAGAACATTATGGATTTTTAGGAAGTTTTGCCGTAATAGATGCTCCAGCTTCTAATAACATAACTCGAAATACATTTAATTGGGAACCAGAAAACCCAACTTGGCTCGAAGACATGGATCAAGATTTTTATTTCAATTAATTGTTTTGAAATTTATAAGAAGGCGAATGAGCATGTGATCCATCAAAATCATATTCTTATAGCCTTCTTAAACATTTAAGTTTTGCTTAGCATTTAGTTATTATTAATCAATTATAAATGAGCGATAAGAATCCACATAGGATAAAAACCATTCGTGATTTCCATAAATTTAGAGGGCTGCCCAAGTCAGAGCATCCACTAATTAGTGTAATTGATATGTCTGTGGTTAAAAATCTTCATAATAATGAGCCCATAAATATGATCACAGATTTTTACTTTATAGCGCTAAAGAAAAACTTTCCGGCTAAGATGCAGTACGGGCAAAATAAATTCGATTTTGATGAGGGAGTTTTGGCATGTATGTCACCCGGACAGGTATTTAAAGTTGTTGTTGAGAATGATAGTAATTTGAACCCATCGGGTTGGATGTTGTTAATTCATCCTGATTTTTTGTGGAATACATCTTTGGCAAAGAAAATTAAGAATTACGAATTTTTTAATTACTCTGTCACGGAAGCATTGTTTCTTTCTGATAAAGAAGAGACGATTATTTCAGAAATTATAGAAAATATTCAGCGAGAATATCATGGTAATATGGATCAATTTAGCCAAGAAATTATTATCTCTCAGATCGAAAGTTTATTGAATTATACCAATCGGTTCTACCATCGCCAGTTTATTACTCGGAAAATACCCCATCATAAAATTTTAGAGCAATTAGAAGATTTGCTAACAGCTTATTTTTCTGCTGAAACACTCATAGAGAAAGGTTTACCTACGGTGCAATTTATTGCAAACGAACTCAATGTTTCGCCCACTTATTTAAGTAGGTTACTTAAAGAGCTTACGGGGCAAAGCACTCAGCAACACATCCACTCTAAATTAATAGAAAAAGCCAAAGAAAAATTGACAACTACAGATTTGTCTGTTAGTGAAATTGCCTACGATTTAGGCTTTGAACATCATCAGTCATTTAGTAAGTTATTTAAAACTAAGACCAAGCTTTCACCACTAGAATTCAGACAATCATTTAACTGAATAGGGGCTTATCCAACAATGTGTATACGTATGAATATTAATGGATAATTGGTTTATTTGAGCTTCAATCATTTTGAGTTTCCATCCTATTTTTTCGCATTCTACCTCTACAATCGTCGCATTTACACCATCATTTCGCAATAATTTTTGGCGAGATTTACATTAAAAACAGCGATAAAATGAGGAAGATAATTGTTTTAGAAATGATTACATTGGATGGTGTAATGCAAGCTCCCGGCGGTGCTAAAGAAGATAAGTCTGGCGATTTTATGTTTGGTGGTTGGACAAGGCCATATGGCGATGAAGTTTTTGGCAAGGCATTACAAAAAGAGTTAGAGCCAGCGGAATACCTTTTAGGAAGAAAGACTTTTGAGATTTGGGAAAACTACTGGCCAGATCATGGAGATTTTTGGCCGGCGATTAATGAGGGAAAAAAGTATGTGTTTTCTAATACCAGAGATAAATCTACTTGGAATAATTCAGTTTTTATTTCTCAACTAGATGATATTAAAAAGCTTAAAAATTCAGCAGGTGCTCACCTACAAGTATGGGGGAGTAGCGAGCTTGCTAGGTTATTGTTCAAACACGATTTGGTGGATGAACTCCGATTAAAAATCCATCCACTAACACTCGGCAAGGGGAAAAAATTGTTTGACAACGAAGCTCGCCCAGCGGCATTTACTTTAGTAGAAAGTACTGTAACAACTACAGGAGTAATTTTAGCTAACTACAAGCGAGCAGGGGAGGTGCAAACTGCTAAGGATTAAGATTCAAATGGATTTCGAAATGGGTAAGTCAAAATTTTGCTAAATAAAACTGATATTATGAATGCTTTAAATAAAGATGTAACTGAGTTTCTTGATGAATTAAATCATCCTCTAAGATTAGAAATTGAGCAACTACGCGAATTAATTTTAAATGCAGAAACTGAGTTGGCAGAAAATATAAAATGGAATGGCCCGAATTACAGTTATCGTGATACAGATAGAATTACAATGAAAATTCAGCCGCCAAAAGCAATACAATTAATATTTCATCGAGGAGCTAAGAAACTGGAGCAACCCAAAGACAGAATGATTGAAACCACTTCGAAGCTTTTAGTTTGGAAAGAAAATGACAGAGCCATTGTAACATTTAAAACAGTAGCCGACATCCAAAACAACAGAGCAGAATTAACCGAAATAGTAAAAAAATGGCTCTCAGCTACTTGCTAAAAGTAGAGAGAATTATTGATATAATTTTGGAATAGTAGATATACAATTTTTTGTTAGTTTTGGCTCTTATTCCTATAAAAAAGGAAAATAATGGAGCTTTTAAATTATGCTTAACTATTGGGCATAAACTAAACTATCAACAAAAAATTAATCACTTGAAGAGTACTTTTATAGTTTCGATAATTTGCATTCTAAGTCTCAACTGCTTTGCACAGACCAATTATGAAAACGGTTATTTTATCAATAATGCAAATCAAAAAACAGAATGCTTAATTAAAAATGTAGATTGGAAAAACAACCCTACAGAGTTTGAATATAAACTTTCAATAAACGATGAACCAAGAAAAATAGGAATTGATGAGGTTCAAGAATTTACTATCTCAAATTCGCATAAATACCAGCGCTTTAATGTAAGTATTGATAGGTCTAGCAACAACATTAACCGTCTAGATACACTCCGAAATTTTGTATTGCACGAAGAGCAATTGTTTTTGAAAACTTTGGTAGAAGGCAAAGCAAGTTTATACTATTATGAAGATAATATAGTAAAAAAGTTCTTTTATAAAATAGATGCTTCTGAAGTGAAGCTGCTTAAATTCAAGCGATATATTTTCCCAACAGAAACTTTAATTAGAGTAAATAGTGCATACAAGCAACAGCTATTACTTGATTTAATATGTGAAAACATCTCTGAAAGAGAGATAGATCACATCAAATATGAAAAAAATAGCTTAACAAATTTGATTGTAAAATTTAATGAATGCCATAATTCTACCTATTCGAATTATGATAAATTGAACAAAAAAGACTTATTCAATTTAAGCATTCGTGTCGGGCTAAACAGTTCTAGCTTAGAAACTAAATATAATTGGTCTGATAATGGAAATATAACTTTCGATAATGAGGTTAGTCCGAGATTTGGTTTAGAGTTCGAGTATATTTTTCCTTTCAATAACAATAAATGGTCTGTAACACTAGAACCAAGTTATCAATATTACAAAACAAGTAAAATTAATAATGATGCCCTAGTTCAAGTTGATTATAAATCAGTTGAGCTGCCAATAGGAGTGCGCCATTATTTCTTTTTAAACGATAAATCTAAATTGTTTATAAACGGTTTATATGTGCTCAATTTTGGCAGAGATTCTTATATTCAATTTGAAGAAAATCAAGATTTAGCACTTAATGTGGGTGATTTTTTAGTGCTAAATGGTCGTAGTAATTTAGCCATTGGAGGTGGCTATAATTTCAACAATAAAGTTAGCATTGAAGCTAGATATGGTTTCAGAAGAGAATTATTCAGGTACAAGTCTAACTGGGCTTCAAAGTATGAGATGCTATCTATTATGGTAGGCTACAGTATCTTTTAAGATTAAAATTTGTAGAACCAGTCTTGATTTTAATATATAAGTTATTCATAATCAGTGGGTTTACTGAGTGTTATCCTCCATTTTTTTCATGAATAAATTAATTTCTTTTGAGGAGTTATTTTTAAGCTTAAAAGAATAAAAAAGTTTGCGTTCTGTGGTTTTATCGGTTTTAAAAGGAGCTTTAACTAAATTTTGTTTTAATGCCTCTTTACACAAATATTTGGGTACTACACTAAAGCCACTATTATTTTTTAGAGCTTCTATTATATCTAAATATGATGGCAAAATGTATCTAGGAATTATTTTAAGGTTTGAATAAAAATTTGTTTCCCAATATTTTTTTAAATCTTCTTGCGCATTGTTGTATACAAACCAACTTTGCTTTTTTAACCATTTCTTTAATAGCTGTTCACTTTGTTCGATATCTTCGGGAACTTGCGTATCATTAGAACAAATCAATACTAATTCTTCATCTTTTATAAAGTGGAATTGATGTTCATAAATCTGGTGTTTTTTTATTCCCACCAATAACTGAATTTTATCCATTTCAAGGGCTTCAACTAAATCCTTTTCATTTCCAAAATGAGTGACGATGTACATATCAAAAGAATAAATCTTATGGATGAGTTCTTTCTTGAAAAAATCAGATGTACAGCCAATTATTATTGCTGAGCGCTCTTTCTTAGTCCGTTGACTAGAATAATATTCAACTTTTTCTAATTCTTGTAGTGGATTGGTAATTTGTAAATACAAAAACTTTCCATATTCAGTGGGAGCTAACTTTCGAGTAGTTCTTTCAAATAGTTTTTTGCCAATATGGCCTTCAAGTGCGTGTAAATGTTTACTTACACCGGGCTGAGTCATATTCAATTTTTTTGATGCTTCTGTAATGTTATTGCACTCATAGATAGCACTAAATGTTCTCAGCCATTCAAGATTAATCATAACTTATGTTATAAATGAAGAATTAAATATAATTAATATTATCAATAGAGCCCGCTTATATTTGATTTAAATATTCATTTAGACAAAAATATTATGACTAAAACATTAGTAATCAGCTATACACCAAGAAATGGTTCTTACACAAAAATCTTATTTGATGAATTTGTAAGATTAGCCAAAGGGAAGACTGAAATTCAATATTTAGATTTAGTTAAAACGCCACCAGATTTATTATTAACCCAAAATTTAAACTTGATAATGGAGTGGAATAAAGGCAAAAGGATTTTTTCAGAAACTGAACAATTACTTTTAGCTAATCACCATCAACTTATTGATCAAGTACTAGATGCCGACAATATAGTTTTGGCTTTCCCAATCTATAATTTTACGCTGCCAGCCACTGTAAAAGCTTGGGTAGATGCAATTGTGGTAAGTGATAAAACATTCACTTTTAATCCCAATACTGGTTTTGAAGGGCTTTGCTCTAATAAAAAAGCCTTATCGATTATTGTAAGTGGATTTGAATATAATGGAGGCAAGGTGAAGGAATTTGCGACTTCAACTATCAAGCAAAATTATGATTTTATGGGTATAACTTCGGAGCAGATAACAGCTTTTGGTGTAGATCAAAATAGAGATAACATTAACTCAATATTAGAAAATGCAAAAGCTGAAATTGGTAGTTTAGTTAATATGTGGTATTCGAATTAAATTAAGATGCAGTATGTTAACTTTTGCAGAAAACATACTGCATCCCTTATTTAAATCTAACTGGGTGTCTTAACTAGAATAGATTTTCATTGATCTTGTACGGCACGTTTCATCTCCCAGTAGCCAGAAGTGTAATTGTCAAAGATTTCCCAAGTTCCCCAGAATAAATTCTTTTTCTTATCGAAATAACCTTTATAATTCACTATATGTTCGCCTTCGTCAAACACAGTAAATGACTCACCATATTCATTATAGAAATGATTATTCTTATATCTTTTTTCAAAGATAATTTTGTTACCTTTTATATAACCACTGATGGTAGATGATTCAGCAATTCCTCCAGTTGAAACATCTTCAGTGATTGTTCCATTAAAACTAGAAGTATTGCCATTAATAAAAGCATGAAATTTTACTTTCAGATTATCTCTATTTGCTATGTTTGTTCCAATATATCTGTAAAATCCAATCCATTCATCTTCAATTTGAAAAGGTATTTTTTCTTTTTTCCAAAAGGAGAACATTACTCAAAAAGATTTAAGTGTTTTTTCTAACTAGTTATCATTTCCCCATCATCTGCTTTAATTGTATAGCATTTGAATTTTTAGGATTTACTTTTAGTGCTTTATCGCAGTAAATTTTAGCTTGATCTATATGCTGATTCATATATTCAGAAGCAGCAATACCATAAAGAGCAGCATCGTTTGATGGTTCTATTTCTATTACTTTTTTGTAAAAGTGAACAGACTCTGTATAATTACCCAAATCATAATAAGTAGCTCCGAGGTTAAAAGCTGCTTTAAAATATTTTGGATTTATATCAATTGCTTTTTTCCAGCAATTTAATCCTTGTTCAAGATTTTGAGTTTCTAAGAAGCAAACACCAAGTTTAAAATAACTGGTATCGGTATAAATATCTTTCTGAATACACTCATCAAAAGCAATTAAAGCATTAGAAAAGTCGTGGAGTTCGTAAAATCTTGAAGCTCTTTTATACAATTCTGTGGCATCTAATTTTGCCAAATTAGCCTGAAAAGTTTCTTTTGTGATTAAAGGTTTTGAAGGATCAATATTTCCAACATCCCAACCATCATAGACATCTATAGAAAAGGATTTTGCTAGTTCTCTTAATTCTTGATCTCTTTTACAAAGACTTTTAGCATTATGAATCTCTTGCTTTTCAGCATGGAGAAAGTATTTGTTTTCTCTTTTTGCTAGCTCAGCTATATTGTAATTAAGTTTTTCCAATTTAGCTACAAGTTTTTTGAGTTCACTTTGCGAACTGTTATAGAAAAAATAACCATAGAGCAATTCTGTATCAGTATTAATGCCTTGAAGTTGCATTTTTTCGAAGATCATTGTTTTTTCTTCGCACTGAGAAAAACCTTGTGTTGTAAGTGAAATTAATAGGAAAAGGAAAAAGTATTTTATCATTTCAAGTATAAATTTTATCTATGCCCGAAGCTACTATTTTTTAGTTAAATCTGATTTGTTGTTTGGTATTGTTATGGTTTTGCTGGTTATGAAAAATATTGCTTAATCAATTAAATCTGTGACATAATGCTGTCACATGGCCAACATAGTTTTGCTTTAAAATAACAAGTAAAACAAATTCAATATGCAAAAAAGAACAATTGACCCTTGGGTTTGGGGTAAACAAACCAACTCAGCACAAGCAGTAGAAGTAAAAAATGTTGAAGGAACACTTTACTGTTCAGGACAAGTGGCGATCGATGAAAATGGTGTGCCAAGTAATGCTGATATGCGGTCACAGCTAATACAAACTATTCAAAACTTAGAAACACTTATAATGGAGTCCGATTATGAGTGTAAAAATATAGTAAGATTGAATGTGTACACTACCTCAACACAAGACTTTTTTTCGAGTTGCATGGATGTTTATATACCATTTCTAAAGAAATATGGAATTGAGCAAGCAACAACTTTACTAGAAGTAAAAGGGCTTTTTGCTACTTTAACAGTTGAATTAGAAGCTACAGTAGTAAGGTAAATATTTTAAAGGATATATAAGTAAGCTATCCATACAGATTTGTAAAAGAGCTTATCCTTTTTAAATGTCTGTATGGGTTGTATTTTATGACAAGGGAATTCGCTTAAAAGAGATCTGATTAACATAAGGATATTTATTGATATTTTGTGAGAGGCTGATAATCATTGTTTTAAGTTGAATAATTGATGCAATTTGTTTATTTCAATTAATCAATAAGCTTGGCATAGTTAATTGCTGGAATTCAGGACAGTGTAGTTGCAGTAATTTGCCCCAATAAAATAGAAGCATTTTTATCAAAATAATAAATAATTTTATCTACTGTATTATCTTTTTTACTAAATGTTAAAACTAATAATTTTGTTTTTGGATCATTAAATTGTGATATATTATTTTTAAGTTTGGCCAATCCTTTAAATTTAAGAATTTTATAATCTTTATAAAGATTATAGTAGTATAAAATTGATTCTACAGTCGTAGAAGAAATAGTTTTAATATAAAGTTTTTTATTTTTACTTTCAAAATCTTCAATTACCTGTTTTACTAATGGAAGAGTCATTCGTTCATCTATATAAAGATTCTCTATTTCTAAATACATTTGAAGCATGTGCATTATTACTTTAGCATGAAATTCTATATCTAAATTTCCTTTAGGTAAAGCTACTTGA
>PBYL01000361.1 GCA_002729595.1 Thalassovita sp.
TGCCTGAAAGCGGAAATATGCTTTTAAAAGCTGATAACAGAGTAGCCTGCAAAGTTTTAGATAACTTTGGAAACAGTGTAGATTATAATGCTGTATTGGTAAATGAATATGGCGATACATTACAAAATTTCTCTTCGCATAAGTTTGGAATGGGACAATTCTCAATCAAACCAGATAGCACAAGAAATTACAAAGCCATATTTACCATAAATGATCAAACTGTTGAGAAAGCATTGCCACAAATTATGACAGATGGTTATGCCATTAGAGTTGATGCTAAAAACTCAGAATTAAACATCAATGTACATGCACCGGCAAACACATCTGCTCTTAATATTCTCATTCATAATAATCAACAAATTAAAAAACTAGAACCGCTCTCTTTGCAAAATGGCATTGCATCTTTAAGCATCGCTGAAAGTGAGTTAGGTACTGGTATTAATCATATTACTTTATTTACACCAGAAGGCAAACCTGTTGCAGAGAGACTGTATTTCGTTTTTCCTGAAGAAGACCCAGAAGTGGTAGTAAATATGTCTCAAGCTGCCTATGGCACTAGATCAAAAGCAGAAGTTTCTCTTACATCAAGTGCAGATGAGCTTTCTTCTCTTTCGATGGCAATTTTCCAGAATGATGGTTTAACTAATGGACAATCACCAAATATTCGCTCTTGGCTGTATCTTTTATCAGACTTAAAAGGATACATAGAAAACCCGCAATATTATTTTGGAGAAGTAACTGAGGAGAAAAAGCAGGCAATGGATAATTTGATGTTAACTCAAGGGTGGAGCAGGTTTAAATGGGAAGATATCTTAGAGCCTCAATACAAAAAAGTAATTGTACCTGAGTTGGAAGGCCACATTGTAGAAGCATATGTTACAGATAAAGAAACTGGCAAACCTGGCAATTGGGTAGATTGTTATCTTGCTTTCCCTGGACAAAACTTTCAGTATTATTCTACAAAAAGTGCTGCTAGCGGATATGTGGCTTTTAATGCTAAAAATGTAGAAGGCCAAAGAAATACAATTCTCCAAGGTTATACTGCTACAGATAGCACATGGAAATTCGATGTTCTTTCTCCATATTCTAAAGATTATTCAGAAAGCATTATCCCCTCTTTCGATATTGATATTAGCAAAAAGGATGTAATAGAGTCTAGAAGCATTGGTATGCAAACGCAAAATGTATATCTAGAAACTAAGATCAATGAGTTTCAGCAACAGTTTTCAGATACATTCCCATTTTATGGCAATCCTGATCAAAAGTATTTACTAGACGATTATACCAGATTCCCAACAATGGAAGAGGTAATGCGTGAATATGTGCCAAGAGTACTTGTAAGGAAGAATAAAGGTCAATATAACTTTAGAGTATTGGATATGCTCGATGAGGAATTCTTTAATACCGAACCACTAATTTTGCTAGATGGAATGCCGATATTAAATACGAATGATGTAATCAACTTTGATCCATTCAAAATAAAGCAACTAGACATTGTTACCAGAAGGTTTATTATGGATAAGGTGAATTTTACTGGTATTGTAAGTTATCTAACTTATAACCACGATTACACTTGGCAAAAACCTGATGATAACGCAGTTGTATTTACCTATGATGGCATGCAGTTGAAAAGAGAGTTTTATTCTCCGATTTACAAGTCTTCTGACCAAAAATCTGGCAGAATTCCTGACTTCCGCTCGCTGCTTTACTGGAACCCAGACATACAACTGAAAGATAGCGAAAAGAAAAATTACAGTTTCTATACTTCAGACAAACCTGGAAAATACACTGGCATCATTCAAGGAATTACGAGCAATGGAATTCCAGTGTATCAATCATTTGAGTTTGAGGTTTCAGATAGTTCTAATTGAAGTGGCTTGTAATTGCTAGGTAAACTTCTTTTGCCTGGCAATACAATTCTTGTAATTGAACCTGTAACAAAGATTTTATCGAAGAAAATTTCACCATGATTTTTTTCGATAAAATCTTCACACAGTGCTATAACTGGTTGCTTATCATATTTATTCAGGTTATCGCAATTATATTTTTTGGGTTGCTTGTGAGAAAAATCTGCATCCTTTAATTGAATAATAATGTTTTTCTCATCTTTTGCAATCACACTTAATTCTAGCTTGTCACCTTTATTACAGCATTCTATCGAATAAGAAATAATGGTTCTCAAAACAGTACTAAGCATATTACTATCAGCATAAACCTTTAAAGAATTGCTATTTAATTTTCTGTAGATTGAAACACCATTATCTTTTGCTACTCCACTGTAAAAGCTAATTATCTCATCCAAAATATCATTAATTAAATACCAATTAGGATTCACTTTTACATTGTCCATTTGGTTTACTGCTCGCTCTATTAATTGACTAGTTACACTTGAAGCTTGAGATACTTTAGACGATAATTCAGAAACTATATCTTCTAAATCACCATGTTGTAAGAGTTTTCTTTTTAGTAAGTCCAACATGTTTTTTAATGACAATAATGGACTTTTAAAATCATGTGCCAATACACCAAACAACCTATCTTTAAAAGTACTTAGCTCCTTAAACCTTTCTTTTTCCAGATCTAACTGTTTGAATTTGGTATAGTAAGCCAATTTGTATTTTTGAATCATATAACCAGCATATGCTATAAAACCAATATTAGAAAGCAAACTTGGAATTTGACTTGCTAAAACCGGAGATTCCTCTTTGTTATATTCAGCATACATCACAAATAAGGCAAAGACGATTACATTCGTTATTATCGCTTTTGTAAAATGTAAGGAACTCCCTATGTAGTTAAACATCAAAATTACTACCATCACATTGCTTAAAAAATAAGGATGTGCTGTAGCAAAATAGTCTTGAGATAAAGAGTAAAAGAAAATGACAAATACAACCGAGAATGCGTACCACTGAAATTGTGCAGCAGTAAATGCCACATGCTTTGTGGCTAAATAGATTAGAAAGTATAAAAATGCTCCCCCAATTCTGAAGTAAAATATCACTTCTCCTTCAAATCCCCTAATCATTTCTATGGGTAAAAAGATCGCATATTGTATAGAGGCAACCAACATTACTAAGGCAAAAAGGTTTTTGTCTCTTTCTAAGAAAAATTCGAAAAAACCTTCTTGATCTTCTTTTGATAATTGAAATAAGTTCTTTTCCACAATTCAAAACATATTTTACTAGATAACTCTGTGTGGAAATAAGCCATATAAAATATACGAATTCTTAG
Organism: Thalassovita sp.; assembly: GCA_002729595.1. Classification (GTDB taxonomy): domain Bacteria; phylum Bacteroidota; class Bacteroidia; order Cytophagales; family Flammeovirgaceae; genus Chondrinema. The sequence goes on from PBYL01000361.1 coordinate 3,235, forward strand.
GTATTGTTTAGAATAGGATTCTGAATTTGTTAGAGCAGAAAGCATTTTCTAAAAAGTAGAAAAAAAGGTCTCCCACGAAATGTGAAAGACCTTTCTTAAAATCTAAAATGTTTATTACATCTTCACTTCTGTAAAATCTTTAAACTCTTTGTCTAAAGTTGCTTTATCTAGATTTTCACTAGCTACTATAATTCTGTATTTAAAAACTGTACTTTCACCTGGAGCTAATTTAAAGTTGAGTTCTTCTTTACCCTCACTAAAAACTTTTTGCCCCAGTGGATTTGCTGCAAATAAACCATAACTTCTCGCATGCCAGTAAGTCGGATAACCTACATTTTCTGGATGATCGAGTATAACCAACGAAATATCTTCGTCTCCGATTTTGGAAGTAAGATTTACCCACTCGCTGCGAATGCCCCAGCAGTCTACACCAGTTACACCTTGGCTGTTTACATACAAACCGTTTACACCTTCATTATCTAGCTTGGCTACTTTAGTAGGTACACCATTGGCATCTGTAAAAACCTCAGCTTTATCAGAAGGGTGTTCTAAAGCTCTTGCAACTCTTATCCCAATCATTCCCTCCTTGTTATCATTAAAAGTTACTTCTTGCTCCTGAGCCGTTAATTTGGTTAAGCGATCGATATAGTAATGTCCTTCTTCTACTCCAAATACAAATTTGGTTTCTTCCACTAAAAGAACTGTTCCATCGGGAGTACGCCAATCCATAGTAGTTTCTAAAATTGCATGGTCTCCTTTTTCTTCCAGATTCCTGATTTCTTTGTGCAGTATAGTTCCGAAGTTAGGTTTATCTTCTTCTTTAATTGCTTCAGAATTATTCCAGAAATCTAGTCCGTTTACATCACCATAGTTTAACCAAACCCCCACATGGTGAGGATGATCTACCCGCTCACCAACAGATTTTTCTAAAGGATACTTTCTGGTAATGCTGGTTCCTTCGGGAGTAACTAGAGGATAAAGTACAGGTTTCATGATGTTATCTGGATAGCGATAAGCGGTGAATAGCTTGCCGTCTATCAACACATCAACCTTTTTCTCTACTTCGTTTCTGATTAACTGAACTTTGTTATCTGCTGGTTCAACTTCGGTGTCTTCTTCTTTAATTGCCTGTTGCTTAGTAGAACATTGGCAAAGCAAAAGAACCATCGCACCGAATGCGATAATTCTTTTAACCATTAAAATACTAGCCATTAGCTTAGTATTTAAATACTTTTCCACCAGCAAGCACTTCTTGTTTTGCTTCGTCGAAAGTTACAAACTCTCCTGTACGAAGTGCTGCGGTAGTCATAATATTAGCAATAGAATGGTTGTACCCAGCTCTTACAGGTGCATGCGATTCTTTTCTATCTTTTACAGAATCCATCCAGTTGAACATGTGTAAAGAGGTAGTGTCATCCACACCAGTATCAGCAGAAGTTTCTGGTGGTGCCACATCTGATAATGAGAACTCATTCAAGAGATTTGCTTGAAGTCCCATAGAAGAAGCGTGTCTCTCGCTTAAACCGCCATTTGGTGTAACCATATTGGTAGCTAGGTTTAACTCACCTGCATTAGAATAATATATCTCTTTTGTACCACCAGCAGAGTTGGTAAATCTAGAAGAATATACCACTTGGAAACCTTTAGATTTATCATCTTGAGGACCATAATCGAATACCGCAGTCATGGTATCGAAATTCTCGCGGCCATCTTTCCATAAGTAAATACCACCGTTTGCTGCCACACTTCTCGGATGATCGTAACCAGAAAACCAGTGAACAGTATCTATTTGGTGAGACATCCACTGACCCGGAATACCAGAAGAATATGGCCAGAATAATCTGTATTCTAGATATTTTCTAGGATCAAATTTAATCTTCGGTCTGTTTAATAAATATCTGTCCCAATCTACATCAGATTCTTTTAATGAAGCAACTTCGTCTGGTCTACGCCATCTACCCGGTTGGTTTACATTCCAAGTCATCTCCACGTATACAATATCACCAAATTTACCTGAACGAATAAAATCATTCGCGGCATGATAGTTTGGTCCACTTCTTCTTTGCGAACCTATTTGTACAATTTTATCACTAGCCTCAACTGCTTTTAAGCCAGCTTTGGCATCGTCCATTGTTTCTGCAAATGGTTTTTCTACATAAGCATCGCAACCTGCTTCTACTGCTTGCTTACAGTGCATAGCATGTTGGAAATCTGCCGTACTAATAATGACTGCATCTACTTCCCCCTTGTCGTAGAGTTCTTCATTATTTCTGTAGGCTTTTATTTTGGTATCGAAATTATCTTGCATGTAGCCAATGCATTCGTCTCTTCTTTTGTTCCAGATATCAGAAACCGCCACCATATCAAAATTGAGTTTGCTGGCATGTTGCATAAATGCAGGAATGAGAGATCTTGATCTGTTAGAGAAGCCAACTATGCCTGTGCGAATTCTGTCGTTTGCTCCAAGAATTTTACCATAGCTTTTAGCGCTAAAACCGAACCCCAAACCGGCTGCACCAATAGCTGATTTCTTGATAAAATCCCTTCTGGAATTTTTATCTTCTTTCATCTTCATAATGATTAATTAAATAAGTTTTGTTTTTAAAAATGATATTCAATTTATCAAAATCGCATGTATTTCACAACAAATTGGTATGAATGGATGATTAAGGCAAATTGAAAAGTGATATATGCTGTATGAATTAATTTTCTACTGACAGCTCCTGCACCTTAATATTTTTATAAAAAATGCTCATATCTCTATTTGGATGTAATTGTATACCAATTGGTCCACTACTTAATTCACTATCAGATTCGTAAGTCATCACTTCTTTGCCGTTTAACCAAGCGGTGTACTTGTTGCCTTCGGCTTTTACTTTTATGGTGTTCCATTCGTCTGATTTTAAAACATCAGCCACACCAGTTGCCTCTACCGGATAGCCTTTGCCTACAATGTAAGGTGAGCAAGTCATGTCTCTTTTGAGCGAACCAGATTCTCCTATTTGAATTTGTTCTCTTTCTTCTCTAAGAAAAAATCCGGAGTCTACTGTTCCATCTCCAAACTTAAAATCTGCCACTATTACAAAGTCGTTGTAATCTTTTTTTGTCCAAAGGATAGAACCTGTTTTGTCTGGGTCACTTTTAGCTACCAACATACCATCTTCTACAGTCCACCACTGGTTACCTTCAGGTACTGCCCAAGCATTTAGATTTTTGCCATTGAATAAAGTTTTAAAAGCTGATTTTTGTGCAAATGCAAATTGTAGGGATGCAACAAATAAGAAAGGTATTAAAACCCTGATTTTCATTTTCATAATTTATCAAATTAATTTTAGACTGTTTTGCTAATTGTGTCTGTGTGATAAAAGAATTTTATTCTTTCTATAAATTATCATTTCTTCTCAATAAACAATACAAAACCCTACTCAAAAGGTAAAATTCTACTTCGAAAGAAGCATATAGAATTGTTAATCTTCTGAGATAATTTCGTGATACCTCTACCCTACCTTTGTATCATATCTAGTTAATCGACCAGCTTGAGAGCAAGATTAATCAAATAAGGAGAAATACAACTAATTGTATTTAATCCCCCCTTTATGTCGCAATACTACCCTGCTTGGTTTCCAGACAGGGTAGTTTTTTTTGTGATAAATTTGTGATACTTAACGCTTACCTTGCATCCCAGAAGTTTGCTGAACATTAAATTTAGGTTTAGAGAAGCTTCTATTGGAATTTCACACATTGTTATCGTGTTCTCCAAAAATCGAATTCTATATACAATACTTAAAAGTTTAGTGAAAAAAAGAGGACCTGTCCTTACTAGTTTAACATCATGAAAAAAAATGTACTCATTGTAGAAGATGATCAGGATATTGTTGAATTACTCAGTATCCATTTAACTGACCTTGATTGTGAACTTACTAAAGCTGCAGACGGACTGAGCGGTTACGAATATGCTGCAAAAAACAATTACGATTTAATTATTCTCGATCTGATGCTTCCGGAAATGGATGGTTTGGAAGTTTGCCGAAAGTTAAGGGCACAAGAAATTCACACACCTATTTTAATGCTCACTGCCCGAGCCGAAGAAATAGACAAAGTCTTAGGTCTCGAAACCGGTGCTGATGATTACATTACAAAACCATTTAGCGTAAGGGAATTTATCGCCAGAGTAAAAGCCATTTTTAGAAGAATTAAACTCTCTGAAGAAAATGCAGCAGAAAAGAAAATTCTCGCTTATGGCGATATGCAAATTGATGTTGCCAAAAGAAAAGTAAGCTTGAAGGATCAAAGAATTGAGTTAACTCCCAAAGAGTTTGATTTACTATATCTGCTAGCCAGCAGACCGGGCCGAAGTTATAGCAGAGAAGAGCTTTTAAACATTGTTTGGGGCTACGAATTTTCTGGCTACGAACACACTGTAAATTCACATGTAAACCGACTTCGCAGCAAAATTGAACCAAATATTAACGAACTAACATATATCCTCACTACTTGGGGAGTGGGATATCGCTTTAATGACGAGTGGTAGAAGTTTAGAAATACCTCAGCGGTTAAAAACTGCTTTTATGCTACAATCTGAAATCAAGTAAAATTCATGAAATCAAAAATTGCCCATAGCCTTTTCTGGCGAATCGCAGCTACTTTACTACTACTCTTAAGTTTTTTGGGAGTTTCTTATGTGCTCATTACAGCATACATGGCTCGCCAATATTACCAAGAAACTACCCAAAGATTAAATGCCGATGTAGCCCAACATCTGATTGAAGAAGTTAAGCCTTTTGTAGATGGCGAAGTGAATAAAGAAGCACTCGGACTTATTATGCATTCGATGATGGCAGTAAACCCAAGTATCGAGGTTTATTTGCTTGATAAAGAAGGCAAAATTCTTTCTTATGTGGTAATGGCGAAAGATGTAAAACTAAAAAGCATCGATTTGGAACCCGTTAACCAGTTTATAGATGCTGATACTAAAAAACTGGTGATGGGGCAAAACCCGAGAAATCCAGATCAGAATACCATTTTTTCTGCTGCCAGAGTAGAAGAAAATGGTGCGCTTCAAGGCTATGTGTATATCATCTTAATGAGTGGAGAATACGAACATGTTTCGGGTGCCTTGTGGAATAGTTATTTGATGCGAACAAGCACTTCTGCATTCCTCATCACTTTAGTAGCTACATTGCTCATTGGTTTATTTATTATCTGGCTACTTACTCGAAACTTAAGAAAGATTGTAAATGTGGTAAGCCGCTTTGAGCAAGGTGATTTACATGCTCGAATAGACGAAAACTTTAAAGGCGAAATGGCTTTGCTCTCCAATACTTTTAATAGTATGGCCAATACCATTTTGCAAAACATAGAAGATTTAAAACAGGTAGATGTTTTAAGGAAGGAGTTGATCGCCAATGTTTCTCACGATTTACGCACACCTATTTCTGTAATTTCCGGATACATCGAAACGCTCAATATGAAACAGGGAAACTTGAGTGCAGAAGAACAGCGGAAATATATGGATACTATTATGAAAAGTATCGAGAAGTTAAAACGACTGGTAAACGATCTTTTCGAACTTTCTAAACTAGAAGCTAGACAGGTAAATCCTAAAAAAGAATGCTTTGCTCTGGAAGAAGTACTTTCAGAAACCTATCAGAAATACCAAGTGCTGGCAGTCAAGAAAAACATTCATTTGGAGATTGATTATCAATCTGCACCAACGGTTTATGCAGACTTATCTATGATTGAGCGGGTAATCCAAAACCTGATGGACAATGCCATTAAATATACACCTGAGCATGGTACAGTAGAATTAAAACTTCGAGAAAACTCCTCCGAAGATATAGAAATACAGATTAGAAATACGGGAGCTGGAATCCCCGAAAGTGAGTTGCCTAATATCTTCGATAGGTATTATAAAGGTACACATCATTCTGGCAGCACTGGTTTGGGCTTGGCAATTGTGAAAAATATATTAGACATCCACGAAGCTCCTATTAAAGTTTCTAGTATGATTGACCAATACACTGACTTTTCTTTTTCATTACCTCGATATGTTTATAAAAGTTGAAAGTTATGTGAGATTTTCGTGATACTTAAAGGGCACCTTTGTTTAAAAGAAATTTGTACATCACAAAAAAAATTTAAACAATGAAAAATCTGAAACTTATTTGGTTATTACTCGCCCTTTTATCATTCACAATCGTAAGTTGCGACGATGATGACGAACCAGACGAAATAATTATCGATAGTTCGTTACCAACTGGTACTTTTACAGCTTCGAGAAGTGGTTCTTTAACTGCTCAAAACGGTACGCCTACTTCTGGTAGTGTTGATCTTGGAACTGATGAAGATGGTGTAACGTATCTGCACTTTGGTTCAAACTTTACTACAGAATTAGGAACAGGTACAGTAACAATCTACCTTTCTACATCAGACACCTTTATGGCTGACCCAGCAAACGGAAACCCAGACTTAATTTTAGTAGGTGTTGTTGATGAAAACGGTGAATCTTATTTCAAAATAAGCAAGACAGTCTCTAGTAGCTTTACCCATGTGATAATTTGGTGTGGATCAGCTAACATTCCATTCGGGAATGCACAACTACAATAGTCTTTTTTTCAACTAAACTTCACATCTCGAAAGGCAGCGGATTAAATCCGCTACTTTTCTTTAACATGCTTACACTATGAAATACTTTGGATTAGCGCTACTTCTTCTGATACAAATTAGCAGTTTTGCACAGAGTGGCTGGGTTAGAAACAAAGGTGGTTATTTTGTACAGGGAAGTGTTAGTGCTTTCTCATCAGACAAGTACTACAATGTGAATGGAGAGCTACAAAGTTCTGCTGCTGGCACCAATTTTAACACCTATGCATTTAAGCTTTATGGCGAGTATGGGATTACCAATAGGCTAACTGGTTTACTCAATTTACCTTTGATTAAAAGTAATGGTTTAAGTACCACAGAGAATGTTTATGGTGTTGGTGACCTAAGAATTGGCGCTAAATACCAGATTACAAAAAGCATCCCTTTTTCTTTTTCTGTTGAAGCTGAAATACCAACAGGTAAAGGTGAAAACCTAGCTACACATAAAAAAGCAAACGATCTAGGCATTAGAGAACAAATCAACTTGCCTACAACCGATGGTGAATTTAATGTGTGGTCTACCTTGGCACTTTCTAGCTCTACAAAAAGCGGAAAATACTATGGTAGCATTTTTACAAGCTTAAATTTAAGAACTGAGGGATTGAGCCATCAATTAAAATCTGGTGTCGAAATAGGATCTTTCTGGTTCGATAAATTATGGGTTATTGGTAAGTTAAACTTTCAAGAGAGTTTGTCTAACGATCCTGAGCCAGTACCATTTCTTTATGGTGAAGGTTCTGAATTTACCACTTACGCTTTTACCGCCATTTACAAGTTAAACCAACACTTTAACCTTACCGCAGAATACGCAGATTACGCTGGGTTTATTACCAGTCAAAAAAATATTTATGATGGTGCTAGTTTCAGTATTGGTCTAGCATTAGAATATTAAGTTGCTCTTTTAATTTAGTGTCAAATAAAAATGTCGCTGTCTTATTCAGACAGCGACTTGTTGTTCATACCAAATACAGAATGCTTTATTCTTGCCCTACATCAATTGCCTCGTATTCTTTAACTACTGGCTTCTCAAGTTTTTCAACTTCACTTTGATATGCATTCCATTGTTCTTTAAAAAATGCATTAATTGGAGCTAAGGTTGCCTTAAGTGCATTTTCTGCTTTTTCAATTGCTAATAACTCATTTACACTTGGCTCACCTTTGTTGCCTAGGAGGTAACTCATCGCACTGTTTAATTTAGTATTGAGAATATCATCTCTAAACAAAATCCCTTTTACATCAGGATCAGGAATAATAGTTTCTAGCAAAGACTTAATTTTTGTATTTAAAGAATCGCCTTGGCTAATAACCTCTTTGGCTGACTCTAAACTTTTATATTGTTTCTTTACGAAAGAAATAGTCTCTTTTGCTTCTCTTAATTGATCTGTTGCAGTAGTAGCTAGTTCTGTCAACTTTAGCATTTTATCAACTTGTTTACTTCTAGCAAGCATCGCTTCACTCGAAATATCAAACCTTGGGTCTGGCAATACCTTTACAGAGGTGGAACTACTATCGCCATCATATTTAATCTTTACAGTATAAGTCCCGGGTAAAATAGGAATGCCACCTTCTTCTTCTGTTGCTTTCTTAGCTGGCATATTTGGGCTTCTCACTCCTTTTTTGTCGAGTTTCCATACAAATCGATTTACACCTTTGCCTGCTTCTACTTTCAAGTTTCGAATTACCTCACCAGAAGCATTCATAATTTGTACATTCACTGTATCTTTTGTAGCTGCTTTGCTTGCACCTTCTTTCATTTTTAAATCACTTAATGAAAAAGAAAGCATGGCTCCCAATTCTCTGTTTTCTCCTGCGTAAATCGCATCACCAGCATAAATATCTCCGGCAGCTTCTCTTTCAAAAGCCAGATAGGTATCTGGAGCAGGAAAAGCATTCACTTTTTTACTTAGCAATTCTTTGCCTTCAGCAGCTAAAGCTCTCAGTGGTCTAATATCATCTAGTACCCAAACCGAACGACCAAATGTGCCCATTACCAAATCGGCTTCTCGCTCTTGAATAGCCAAATCCATCGTTGAAACATTCGGGTAGTCATCACCCCACTCATTCCAGTTTTCTCCACCATCAATACTAAAATACAAACCAAATTCAGTTCCGGTAAACATCAAGTTTGGTTCTACAGGGTCTTGTACAAAA
>PBYL01000362.1 GCA_002729595.1 Thalassovita sp.
ATGAGGTTCAACCTTTTTCTGGTTCGGAAATTCATTGATCAGTTTGGTATATCGGGCCAATAAAAAATTGATGAGATACACAAACTTAATCATTATTTTAAGATACAAAAACGAAAGCCCAATTGATATAACTATTTGGCGATTAGTATTCAAAAGTGAGCACAACATTTCCTTTTTTTCTGCCTTTCTCAACATAGGCATGTGCATCTATACTTTCGTCTAAGGGATAAATTCGGTCAATTATCGGTCTTAGTTTTCCTTCTTCACTTATCAGCTTTAGAAATTTTAAGTTATCATTATCAGCTTTCATAATATCACAAATGACTTTTTTTGAGCTTTTGAATGTATTGATAATCATCTGAATAATGTGCGATATACCGTAACTACAAAGCACATATTTGCCTTTCGTTTTTAAAATATTTTTGCATTGTGTATAGCTTGTTTTTCCGACTGTATCAAAAATAATATCGTAGGTTTCTGATGTTTTCGAGAAATCTTTTCTAGTGTAATCTATCACTTTATCTGCACCGGTTAAGTTTGCCAGATTGATGTTATTTGTGCTACAAACCGCCGTCACTTTTGCCCCAAAGTATTTTGCTAATTGAACAGCATAAGTGCCTACACTGCCAGAAGCACCATAGATCAAAACTTTTTGACCAGCTCCAATATTAGCTTTTTTAAGAAAGTATAAAGCAGTTAAAGCACCGTTTGGAACGGCAGCCGCTTCATCAAAACTTAAATTTTTAGGCTTTTCGATGAGGATTCCATCTTCTGGCAAGCAAATGTATTCTGCATAAGTACCTCCAGCAGTATGGTAACCAAAGACTTCATCACCAAGGTTAAATTTGCGAACATTTTTACCTACAGAAGTTATCACACCCGAAAACTCGAAACCCAGAATTTGGTTTTTTGGCTTGGTTAAACCGAAAGCTAATCTCACAGCAAAAGGTTCTCCTTTACGCATTTGCCAATCGCCAGAGGTAACGGTTGTGGCTTTCACTTGAATTAATACCTCATTGTCTTTGGGTTCAGGTTTGGCTATTTCTTTCAATTGTAGCACATCAGGCTCGCCATATTTTTCGAAAACAACGGCATTCATCGTAGCGGTTTCAGATTTAATAGCATTCATAATCATTCGATTAGTTTGAGTGAACTGATGATGTAAAAGTAGCCGTCTCGAATATGAGATGCATTGACTTTAGTTAAGAAAGGAGAGTCTTACTTAAATTGGGTATATTTAAAGCTTTACTAAAACCATATAGAATGAATTGGAAAGCTTTTACTATATATTTTATTGGTCATCTGGTTGTGTTTACAAGTCTAAATGTGTTTGTATTGGGAAACTCTTGGGGCAAGGCCTTGTTTCTATCCACATTAATATCAGCATTTGCAGGATATTTGAATTCAAGCAAACTTTCTCAAATATTTCTAAATAAGTTGATCGGTGTAGTTCTTAGGAAGAAAAATTAACCTTTAAAATATTTATCTAACTTTGAGCTTTTTCAACCTCAAATGAATGATATTAAATGGCTTCAAAAGCACCAATTGTAAAAATACCAGCTTGGCTCTCCTTTATACCTCAAATACTTTTTATTTCACTTCTTTTCTTTCTAGGTAGATTAATTGATGAAGAACAAGGCACGATTTACGGTTTAGTAGTTTACTTTATCATCTTCTATCTTTTGCGAAATCTGGTTCCCAAAGATCATAGAAAAGGAATGAAGGAAGTTAAAAAAGGCAATTTTTCAGAGGCTATTCCACATTTTGAAAACAGTTACGATTTCTTTACCCGAAACGAATGGATTGATAAATATCGATTTATAACCATGTTGAGTTCAGGTAAAATGAGCTACAGAGAAATGGCACTTAACAACATCGCTTATTGCTATTCTCAAATCGGAAATGGGCAACAAGCAAAAGCCTATTACGAAAGAACCCTACAAGAATTCCCAGGTAGTGTATTGGCTGAATCTGGTTTAAGAATGTTAGAATCTATGGAAGAGAAAGAATGAAAATTAAATGGCTAATTGTAATTATTATTACTGTAATTGTAGGTTGTAACTCGAAAGAAAACATAGAATCAAAATTAATTTATCAAAAATGGTTTTGTCCTGACCAGTTTCTCTTTATTGAATTTTATGATCATCAAAAAGGGAAATTCATTAATTATAGAATTAATGAGATTCATGATTTTAACTATTCCACTACCAATGATTCTCTTATTATTGATTACAAAGAATTAAATTACAAAAGAGGTCAATTATTGAATTTAGATAAAATTACGACGGATTCTTTAACTATAACATATGTAGAACCTCTCACTAAACAAAGTAGCTATTGGATGAATTTTGGGGATAGTTTAATATTCTATCCGGCTAAAAATTTTTATGATTCTAATTTAGTATTAGATAGTGTATTAATTCATGGAGGTCAGTTCATTGAAAGAATTGATGTACAGATTTCGGTAAATAAAGATGGTAAAATACTTTTCCGTGAAAAGAATATTTTTAATAAGACAAATATTGATACTGTCCTTTACAATCAAAATAAATTATTTAATGATCTGCAAGAAATAGTAAGGTATGCTGATATCGAAACTTTAGATAGTACTTACTCAGATTTAAATCATGATGTCTTTATATATACTATTGAAATTTTTTACAATAAAAATAAATATTTAAAATTCAATGAAAATCAGTTACCATTAAGTATAAAAACACTCATTGATTATCCATTTTTCACATTAAAAGACTAACTATTCACTCTTTTCCTTCTCCTCAACTAGTTCTGGTAAATTGTTTTTGATGTGATTCTGTAAGTCTTCTAAGGAGTAAGAATTTAAGGTAGGGGCATCTAACCAAGTTGAAATAGCCTCAGCTTCTTTCAAAAAAACAGCGGGTAATTGCTCACCTTTTCTATTGTATTGTTCTTCCCACTCATCTCGGTGGAGAAAGTGCATGGTAACCGGTGAATTATCGATAAACTCTTTCCAACTTTCTCTAATCGAAAATGTGCCATGCGTAATAGCACACAAACTACAAGGATAAGTTTTTGGTGAAAATATCTTGTGCATAATATCCATGTAGCCATTCCATTTGCCAGAATCGGCATTGTAAACAAAGATCAGTTCTTTAGCCATTTTTCTAATAATTGTGTCTGAATTGAATTAAGTTGTAGGAACATTTTTAGGTTTCAATTTCTGAATATCGTAGTGCTTCTCAAAAAACTCATCACACCAAAGACAAACATTTTTTAGCTCACCACATCTTTTGCGTGCATGTGCTTCACTAACTCCCACAGATTCGCCCATTTTATAAGGATTTCCTTTGTCCAACATTTCAAAAACTGGGTTATCAGAAACCTTTTCCAGAATCTCAGCTACTTTTTGTATTCTAGCATCACCCAAAGGTTCTTTGGTACCGGGGCAACAAGGATTTATCTGCCATAACTGCACAGAAATCTCTTGAGGAATTTGATCTCCACCATTTAAAAAACCAATGGCTCCAGATAGAATCGCACAGAAATTATGGTCGGGGTCTTTCTTCCAGATGTTTTTTTGCAAAGCTCTGCCGCGTGCCCAATTACCACCGAGCCACATATCATCTGTAGCTCCCCAATAACCCCAGCTTAGAGGGAAAGCATGCAAATAGTTCTCTTTCTTAACCAATGGGTCTTTTTCGTCACCATTTACACCACGAGACTCAAACAAATCTGCCAGTTGCATTAAGCGACCACCAGCGGCTTTGTGGTAGCGATCTATACTGGCAATATCAAAGCGAGTTATTCCTTTTTCAATCAGCGTATCAAGAATTTCTTCGGTGAGTAAATCGCCATTGGTTTGCAGCATTAACTGCGTATTGTTTCCGTATTTTTCTTTAAGTTTATCTAGTATGAGATAAAGCTTTTTCTTCTCTGCAAGTGGCTCACCACCAGAAAGAATGAGTCTATCAACTTTGTCTGGAAGGTTATCAATAATCGCCAAACATTCTTCTTCGGTAATTCGCTTGCCTTGTGGGCCAGATAGGTTATAGCAATGGTCGCATTGATCGTTACAAAGCTGAGTAAACACCCAGTAGAGCGATTCAACGTGGTTAAAGTCTTTATTTTTTTTCATATTGATGGTCGATAAGATTTTTCCAAAATTCAATTTCTTTCTCCACTCCGGAATCGGGACTTTGTACAAATTCACTTACAGATTCATAGAGTTTGAGTGCACCCTTTTCCATTCGGGCGATTTGATTTCCCATTTTTAAAGCTTCTTTCAAATCGTGAGTCACAAAAAGGGCGGTGATATTATATTTTGCTCTCAGTTGGATAAACAAGTTTTGTATGTCTTCTCTTGTCTGAACATCGAGACTGCTAAAGGGTTCATCGAGCAAGATTATTTTCGGGTTAATAATTAAAGCCCTACCAAATGCTACTCGCTGTTTTTGTCCACCAGAAAGTTGATGTGGCATTTTATTTTTATGTGCTTGCAAATCCAATTGCAAAAGCATTTCTTCGGTTTTAGAATTGATTAAAACTTTATCGAGTTTGCGTACTTTCAATCCATAAGCAATGTTTTCAAACACATTCATATGCGGGAAAAGCAAAGCTTCTTGGCTCAGATAAACAACTTCTCTTTGTTGTGGCGGCAGACCTATTATATTATAATCATTCACTAAAAAACAGCCGCTATCTGCTTGTTCTAATCCAGCCAAAATCTTTAGTAAAGTAGTTTTTCCGCAACCAGATTTACCCAAAACACTCAAAGTTTGATTCACCTCTAACGAAAAGCTCACTTGCTTTAAAACTGACTCGTTTGCGTATGCTTTCGATATTTTATCTACCTGTATCACGAAAAATTACTTTGTTTTAAAAATACCCTTTGATTAAAAGCCAACAACAAAAGTGGCGGAAACACAAGCAGACAAGCCACAACGCCTGCCAAATGTGGATTTGCTTCTTTTACAAATTGCATGGTAAGAATGGTTAAAGTTTTCACTTTTCCGATTCCGGTTACTTGTGTAATCCCATATTCGAACCACGAAATAAGAAAGCATTGTGCAAAGCAGATGAAAAGCCAAGGTCTTGCCATGGGGATTAACACCGTTCGATACACATGCCAATTGGAAGCACCTAAAGAACTTGCCTGAAAAGCAGTTTGCCTAATTCGGTTGTTCCAGAATGTAGCAAGGAACAACACGCTATATGGCAATATAAAAATCATTTGAGCCAGAATTACTCCGGCGAGCATACCTGTTAATTTTAGCCATGCGAAATAAAACTGCAACATGGCACCAAAAACCACCGGAGCGATTAAGTATGGATAGTAAGCAAGCTGTAACAATTGCTCAGTTTTCTTATTTTCAGTAATGAAACCAGAAACTATAAAGCCAAAACAAGTTGCTATTGAGGCGATTAAAACAGCAATTATAAGAGAAAGCGACAAACCAGAAAGTACATCATTGTTAGTGAAAGCTACCAACCAGTTTTTAAGGCTGAAATTAGCATTCCAAAGCTGTGGATATTGCCATTGTACTGTGATAGACAAACTGGTGATGGTGACCAAAGGCATCAGCAAAGAGACAATCACTATTATGTATGCGATTCTTTTCATGAGCCTGAAATAGTTTTTCGGTTTATGCTAAGAAAGAAAGTAGTGATGGCGATTACTAGCAAAGTGTAAACAACTGCCATCGCATGCCCTTGTGGAATATCTTGCAAACTAAAACCTTTAATTTTCTCGGTTATAAATATAGTTACCACTCTTGGAGATGATCTTCCTAATAATAAAGGCACTTCATAAGTCCCCATCAAAAAAATGCCATACAACATGATTAATGGGCTTGATCTCATCAAGATTACTGGGGCAAATACTTTTCGGAAAAAGTAAAATCCAGATGCTCCTAATGTGAGAGAAGTTGCCATTAATTCATCTAACCTCTCTTTTTTTACTTGATTGATAAAGAGTAAGGTAAATAAAGGGAACACCATAAACACATGTGCTGCCAATATTCCAATAGAAGCAAAATCATTCACCAGTCTGGGAAAATCTTCTAGTTGTTCAATCAAACCTAATTGGTAAAAAACTCTAGAATAAATTCCTGTCGGACTCAATAAATGATACATGGCGAATGCAGCTACTAATGGTGGAAAACATAAAGGCAGAAATAACATAGCTTTGAGCCATTTTATTTGTGCTGAATTTGTTTGCCACCATGCTAAAACCAATGCAGGCAAAAGAATTAAAATCAGAGAAATGATGGTGAGAAAGATTGTATAGAATAAGCTGTTTATGCCATCACTTTCTGTGAAAAGCATTTGCCAGTGTTCTAGAGTAAATCCTTTGCTCAATATGCCAGTTAAGCCGAAACTATACAATAGTGAATAGCCAAAGCCGAACAGCAAAGGAGCTGTTGTGATAAGTAAAAAAATGGCAATAACGATCTTTCTCTTCATTTTACTGATTGATTACTTCTTTCCTAAAATCTTCAAAAAGCTTCATCATGTATTCTGGCGCAGGTTCTTTTAAAGCCAAATGCTGAATATCTACTCTTGGTGGAGAATTCTCTCTACCCGGAATTTCCTTAAACTTCTTTTGCCATTCTTCTGGAAGTTTATCAATCGAAAGCACTGTGCCATCTCCCCAAACTTGCGGTTGCATTTTCTTAGTTTGCGCTTCTGGTGAAATTAAAAAGTTGCAAACCACCATCGCTGCATTTTTATTCCCAGCATGTTTTACAATGCCGAGATAATGTGAGTTTTGGATAGAACCTGTTTCTGGTACATAAGCGCGACTTGTTTCAGCAAAAACTTGCTGCTGAATTTTATTATCTACTTCGCTATCGTTGTTGCTCATGGTAAACCAAAGCTCTCCACTAGCAAATAGCTGATGCATTTGGGCTACAGAAGCAGGAAAAGTTTTTCCCTCATTCCAGAAATAAGGTTTTATTCTGTTGATGTAATCCCAAAGCTTTTTGCTAAGCTGATCGTATTTTTGTTGATCGAATTTTCCATCTAAAGAACTTGCTCCGCCTGCTAAGTGAATGAGCCAAGACTTTAACAAAGTCATTCCTGTAAAGTCGTTGCCTATGGTAAATTTTCCGGGGTTGGCTTTTACCCATTCTTCTAATGCTTCCATTGTGAGTGGTGGATTTTTGACCTTGTCTGAATTATAGATGAAAGCCATCTGCACATTTCCCCATGGGCATTCGTAACCGGCCACCTGCTGCTGAAAATCAATACTGATAAATGGATTATTCCAATCGATATATTGATTGTTGGGTAGCTTTTCAGTGAAAGGACCATACAAGGCATCTATTTGGCGGAGTTGGTAAAAAGTTTCACCATTTATCCACATCATATCTACTTCACTGGTTTCATTACCTGCTTGTATTTCAGTCATCAATGTATTTACAATATCGTTGCCTTGCCCACCAATTACATTTAAAGTAATGTCAAATTGCTGTTTTACTTCAGGCACTACATAACCTTGTATGTACTTGTTGATTAAAGGATCACCTTGCCACATCATAAAAGTGACCGTTTTCCCTTTTGCATCTTGTAAAACTTCTTCCCAAGTATTAGCAGTTTCTTGCTCTTCTTTTTTGTTGTTAGAAGAGCAAGCAAATAAGGTGAGTGCTGTGAGTAAGAAATATATATATTTTTTGAAAGTCATTATTTAGTATGTCGTAGTTTAGAATAAATATCTTGCAGAAAACTGGATTTGGCGTGGAGGAGCGGCATTTTTTCTTACAATTACTCCACTAGCTGTCGATCCGGTTTGAATTTGATTGCTTTGTGTCGCATTGTTGCTGTATCCGCTCAAGTTCACAGTATTAAACAAATTGAATACATCAGCCCTTAACTCCAATTTAGAATTCTGTACACCCAAAGGAATTTGGTACTGAATTCCCAAATCGAATGTATTCGACCAAGGCAATCTATCACTGTTTCTAGATTCTCCCGGATAGCGATCGCTATTACCTACATAGGCATCGCCAAATGCACTTCCATCACCATTTAAATCATTGGTTGTGCCACCAATTAAATTACCATTGCTATCTACGATGTAGTATAAACTTCCATCGGGAACACGGTTAATTGGCTGGCCACTTTGTAGTAACATTGCCACTGTTGCAGTAAAGTTTTTAAATGGATAATAATTGAAAATGGTGTTGATGATGTGTGTACGATCGTTGATAGATGGTCCCCATTCTGCTTCGAAATTGTTTGCATCCATCGCTCTAAAGTTGATATCTTCCGTATCGTTTTCTAGCCTAGATAATGTATAAATGATTCGGTAAGCAAAATTATCATCACCTCTTTCTTTTTGAAGATTGAAGCTCGCAGCGATATACTCCGAAGTTCCTTCTGTTTCTGTAATTACTACGCTTTTAGCCACTCCGCTTCTTTGTTCTCCATCTATAATGGCATAGTTTCCGTAAATCGGTAAAGTTCTGGTGCTATCAGCAGTGGAAGACCAACGAGCAGTATTTCCAGCAGCCACAGCATCCCAAGCAGATGGAGCATTGAGGTTTCTAGTTCTAAACAGGTTCTTAGATTTGTTGTAAACCACATCCACATAAAACAATTTGTGCTCGTCTATTTGGTACTGGTAACCCAAAGAAAATTGATGGGTGTAAGGATTGTCGTAACCGTTTGGATTTAGAATTCTTCTTTCATTACTAAAAAGATTTCTCTGGCTAGCATAAGTTTCTGCACTTGGTCCTTCTAGGTAACCAAAAGGCAAACCTGCATTATTGCTTTCTCCCACAGTTAGGTTCCCATCAAAAGTAACTCTTTCAATATCAGTATCTTCTGGCAAAATACCTTGATCGATAAAGTATTGAATTTCAGCTTTAAAATCATCGCCTGTATTGTTTTGTTGCAATGCATCACTGTAAACACTATACAGAATTTTATCATAGAAAAGTCCGTAACCACCACGAATACTACTACGGCTGCTTAACTGATAATTAAAGCTGAATCTTGGTGCTAGGTTATTATAATCTCCTGTTGCGCTGCCACCTTTCGAGAGATTGTCATAATCATACCTTAAGCCTAAAGTTAGATTGAGTTTAGGTGAAGCAGCAAATTGATCTTCGGCATAAAAACTGAAAATATTTTGCCTTGTACCATAACTAGCAGGTCTTAATTCAACTCCATAACTAATCACAGTTGCTGTAGAGGGAATATCGTTTACATCTAAGCTAGCTCCTAGATTTTGTGAACTTATTGCATCCAGTTCGCTTTGAGTGAGCTGAACTGTATAGCTTCCGTTCGGGTTTCCACCACCATATAATAAATGGTTGGCCGAAATCAATTCTGCTCCAAACTTGAAAGTATGTTTGCCTTTGTACACATTCAATTTTTCTTGAAATTGGAAAGTGTTTTCGTGCGAATCGAATATGTAACCCGGATTACCTAAAACAGCAATGGTACTACCAGTTGGGTCAAGTACTGTTACATCTGGACTATCTGGATTTAAAGGGTCTGCATAATTCCAGCGAAAACGAGAATATTGTACATTACTCTCAAACACAAAATTATCGCCCACCAACACATTTTGATTGGCAATGAGAATCGAGTTCCTGTCTTGGCCATTGGCTGCCGAAGGGAAAGTAACTCCACCACTTAAACCACCAGCTTGCCTGTCTAAAGTAACCAGACCAAGGTTTGCTCTTAGTGAAGATTTGAAACTTTTTGACCAGTGGTGATCTAACTTAGCCGATAAATAATCAAAGGTATTTTCACCACGAACTTCTTCATTAATTCCTAAAACCGGAGAACTCAGAATATTATCTTTTAAGTCAGTAGTATGCTCGTAGTTTAGATAGTAAAAAGTTTTATCTTTTGTGATGGCACCACCCAAACCAAAACCAGCCTGATAGCGCTGAAAACCTTGTTTTACTTCATTTCCAGATAAATCGCGAAGTGTGTAGGGAGTTTCTGCATCTATTACTTCTCCCGGTCTGGTTACAAAGAAAACTTCACCTTCAAAGTCATTAGAAACAGATTTTGAAGTGATGTTAATTACTCCGTTTCCTGTATTACCGAATTCAACAGAATAGTTATTGGTAAGCACAGTTACATTTTTTACAAATCCGATAGGAATGGCAAATTTTTGTCCGCCAAGAAAGCGCTCATTGTTATCCATACCGTCGATCATGTAATTATTAAACAAGCCATTGGCGCCATTGATACTCACATTTGGTGCTTCAGGGAAAAAGCCCGTTGCTTGGCTTACATTGGGTAACCTATAAAGCATTCTGGTAATGTCGCGACCTTCTACTGGCAGTTCTTGAACTTTCTTAATGCTCATCTCAGAAGCTACTTCCGCATTTACTGTGTTAATGGTAGTAGCTGGTGTAGAAGTGATCACAACTTCATCTAGTGTTTGTTCTTTTTGAGGTGGTAAAACCAGTGTGATACTTCTATGTGCATTGGCTTTTAACTGAATGTCTTTGGCTTCGCTAGATAAGAATTCACTGTTCTCATTGGTATAAATTCTGTAAGCACCATTGAGTGATAATCCTCTAAAAATAACTTTACCAAAGTTGTTGGTTGTCAATGAGTTAGTGTATCCGATTTGTGGATTTTCTATCAATACTTCTACATCAGCAATGGGTTTCCCATCGTATGGATTTAAGATGTTTACTTCCAAATCTGTTTGTGCAAAAGCGGTAGTAAAGGATAAAATGAATAAGGTAAAAATATATATTTTCATTCGTGTGTTTTAATAACCAAAAAATAAATAAAGGCAGACCTAGCCATCGTGTTCAATGAATAGTATTGAAAATAGCAGATCGTTTTGCTTGTGTTTTGGCAAGCAAGAAAACTATATGAGAATTAGAAATTGATTATTTGATAATAAATAATCTTAGACTGAGAGGGGAGGAGCTCTCGAAGATTTTTTAGAAATGAAAAGAAACTCATTAATCTGTTGATTTAGAATTGTAGCAAATTCACAAATGCTATTAAACAGATTTAATAAGAGCTTGAGAAGCGGGTTGAGCTTAGCTGTAAGACTAGCAGCTTTTAAAATTCTTTTTAGCGAAGCCTCATCATCAGCATCAGTAAGCTCTAATAGAATTTCTGCAACTTGGCTTTGTTGGTTGAAATGCTGCTTTACTGCAAAGAAAAGGTTTGCTTTTCTCCAAGGCAGATTTAAAAATGATTCTTTGTCAAAATCATTTTTATGCATTCCTAGCAGATAAAATCCACCATCAGCAGAAGGCCCAATTACTGGCTTATTATTACTTAGCTGCTTAGCTGTAAATTGTAAATGCTCAGCATTTAGCTGTGGCGAATCATTACCGATTACAATGATCGATTGATAACCCAATGCAAAAACATCTTCGCTGGCATTCCAGAGTTTTTCGCCAAATGAATTGCCTCTTTGTTTGGTTTCATCAATCAAAACCAAATCAATTCCTGCTGCTTTTACAGTAGCTATCGCATGCTTATTAAGTGCAGAAGCTATATGTGTATTAAGCTTTTTGCCTTTCCCAATAAATTTTTTAGATGTTGCTTCTTTTTTGCCAGAGTTAGCAAAAAGCAAAACCGCAGTTTGTTTTTGTTTCTGCGTTTGAGGTTTTATTGCAACAAGTAAATTATCCTTTTCACTTTCCATCTTAATGGCATTTCCGGTTCTTTCAAAAAATTAAAACCGGTTTTGGTTAAACTTAAATCATTTCTTCTACAGCAGCTAAAATTATTGTTTTAACAGTTTAGTGAAATGATTGTTAGTTTATCCCTCCTTTAGATTTACAGGAAATACTTTGTCGCAATTGCAGGAGGAACTGTAAGCAGTTTTTAATAGTTCCCAAAATCCTCTAAAAACTTTCAAAATCGAAGATTTTTTTAGAAATGCGCCAATCCTATCATTTCACTTCCACAATTATAGAGCTTTCAAATAGAATAGAAAACATTCGAGACCTAATCAAAACCGAGATAGGAATTATTGCCAACACAAAGGGAATTCTTGACTAACAGCTAGGGCTCTTTCAACTCCAACTTTGTATTCGAATCTACAGCACTAAATATTAATTGAAACTTTAAACTTTAATTAAATCTTTATGAAAAAAAATTTAGCATTTGGTCTTTTATTATTAATGAGTCTCTTCTCAGTACAGTTGTTTGCTCAAGAAGTAGAAACCATCAAACTCACTCAAACAGAAGGTGCTTTTGAAACAGAGAGCTTAACACTTAAAGAAGGAACTTACATTTTTGAAGTAACAAACCAAGGTGTAGATCACGAATTGGGATTTGTATTAGCTCCCAAAGGAAAAACAGATATGGAATTTCATATCAAGGATGCTTATGTGCAGAATGCCATTAAGAAAGGAGAAACTTCAAGCTCTAAAGAAGTAACATTAAAAAAAGGGGAGTACGTGTATTTCTGTCCACTAAACCCTACACCGCAATATACACTGATTGTTGAATAGATAATTGTTGTTCGTGTTTTGTAAACAGCCAGCTTGGATAATTTTTAACCAAGCTGGCTTTTTGTTTTAAGATTATTGAACTTCTACTGCTCCCAAATCACATGCAGAGCCAACAGGTCTTGATAAACCTCTTTGATCGGTAGACAAACAACTAGTTGCTGTCCCTGCATTTATGAGTGGACTACCAGACATTGGAATATGTACTTTTGTATTGCCAGAGATTGATAATGGATTCAACATTGGGTTTCCATGTATAATATTAACATCAGTAAATGTTTGATCTCCAATGAAATTAGTACTTTCTGATATATAGCTAAAATTAGATGTAACCCCTCCAATATCACCTCCAACTGGATTTTGTGCCACAACTGTATTTTCCATATGGGCAAAACCAAACTCAAAATGGATTCCTCCACCTGCTCCAGAGTCATAATCCTGATGTGCTTGATTATTTACAACTGTTATATCTTTTGTATACATTGTTGCAAACCAATTCATAATTCCACCACCTCTACCAGCTATATTTCCTGAGATCGTAGTTCTTTGCATAGTAAGGTTGATAGGAGTTGATGCTAAAGGATATCCCATATTATCGTCATCACCTTCTGTTATCTCACAAAAAATTCCACCACCTGCCTGAGTGGCTTCATTAGACTCAAAAATACATTGATCTATAAATGCTGGGGAGTAATCCGGTTTGCTAATAAAATCAAACTGCAATGCATCATCTCTACCTAAATAAATTCCTCCACCTCTTCTATTACTATTATTAAAGGAAATATTTGATGAAGTTAATAACAGCTCTGCATTACTAAATATTGCTCCACCATAGTTACCAGATGTATTCTGAGTAAATGTACTACTTTCAATTGTCATGATATCAGTGCCAAGCATAAATATACCTCCACCATCATTTGTAGCATGATTATCATTAAATACAGAATTAGAGATAATAATAGGCTTCAAACTAAAAATAGCACCTCCGTTTTGAGATGCAACGTTTCCTTCAAACTGACAGTTTTCAACAGTTAACTCTCCTAAATTATAAATAGCACCTCCATTTCCACTTCTAGAATCAGGATCATAACTATTCTCTCCTATATTACCATCCAAGATAGTAACATTCTTAAGTGTTAAATTTCCTCTTTTAGAATTATGTATAATTCTGAATAAAACTTCTTCCTCTTTTTCAGTAAAATTTTGTTTTCTGCCAGTACTCAATTTAGAAACTCTTCTCTTAATTATTGCACCATTACCTTCAATAATTATAGTAGTTTTAATTAATGGCAATCCACTATCTTTTTGTACACGATTTGATATTAGTTGATAAGTACCATTTAACTGCTCTTTTTTTGTGAAATAAGCAGCCTCTGTAAGAAAATACACTTCACCAGCTTCTAAATGAATGGTTGTAACTTCGTTGCATAAATTAGCTGTTTCAATAGCATCAACTAGATTGCAATCTCCTTTACCATCACAAATGTCAAACACATGATCGTCTTGGGCAGTCGTATTCACATATATGTCACTTGCACATTTTTGGTAGTGAATGTTTTTTTTAATGATTTCGTTACTTTGAGTTTCGAGGTCATCCTCAATGTTTAAAATATCACAAGCTGTAATTGAAAAAATTAAAATAATAAATAAGGGTAGAAACTTCATTTGATTAAAAAATTGAAGATTAAAAAAATAAGATGGAGTTTCGGTTGGTATGGAAGCTAATACCCTTTACTACGGATTTGAAAATGCGATATGTTTCTAAAAGAGCCTAATTATTAGTATTTGTTAAGATAAGGTTTGAATACTAGAATGGTTAAAATGTTTCCAACTGTGATTAGTTTGATTTTGAGGAGCAGTCTCAGTTTGGATTTAAGGTGATCGAATTTAATTTAGCCTATTACAAATAATTCGATTGACCAAAAAACAAATTTCGTTTTGAAAAAGATAATAGGAATACTATTTATACTAGCTGCCTACATACCTGCCTTCGCGCAGATTACCATGCCCAAGATTTTTAATGATCATATGGTTTTACAGCGCCAGACTGATATACCCATTTGGGGAAAAGCCGATCCAGGTACCAAAATTCAAGTCGAACTAGCCGATTATTTAATGACAACTACGACCAATACAGATGGCAATTGGAAGGTGTATATCCCAGAACTACCAGCAGGTGGACCCTACGAGTTGAAAATATATAATGCTGAATTAAAGTCTCCAGCATTTGTCTATTCTGATGTGCTTATTGGTGATGTGTGGTTAGCTTCTGGGCAATCTAACATGGAATGGCAAGTGCAACAATCAGCCAGTGGAAAAGAAGATATTCTCAAAGCACTAAACAAAAATATTCGCTTTTTTAAAGTTCCTCATCACTTTACACTTGAACCCCAAGACGAAGTATTAGAAACTAGTTGGACGATTTGTGACACTGCCAGTGTAAAAGATATCACCGCAGTCGGCTATTATTTTGCTAAGAAAATTCAGGCTGATATAAATGTACCTATTGGCATAGTTCAAAGTACTTGGGGTGGCACTCCTGTAGAAGCTTGGACGAGTCGTGAGATGTTGCTTACCAACCCAGCGGCAAAAGAAAAGGTAATTGTAAATGATACTGTAACTGTAGAAAACTTTGGTAGAGATTCCGTAGAATTGAAAAAATTCTGGGATATTGTATACAATCCGAAAGAGGAATTGGTGAAGAAATATGCAGACCCAAAGTTAGATGATAGCGATTGGAGAACTGTAAGTATTCCCGGAGTTATTAAAAATTGGAAGATTGAGCGAGAAGCAATTTGGCATGCAGACTATTACGAAGGAATGATCTGGCTTCGTAAAAAAATAAATCTGAAAGGTGCATTTACTAAGAAAGATTTAACAATCAATCTGGGGCATCCTGAGATGAATTATTCCATCTATTTCAATGGTATAGAGATTTGTAAGAACCAATGGAATGCCAATGCTACACATACTTATACAATTCCAGCCACAGCAATTAATAAGGGAGAAAATACCATTGCTTTAAGAATGGCCGCTCTTTGGGGAGGAGGTGGACTCAATCCTCCGGCTGATGTGATCTACCTTACCAATGGCAAAGATAAACTGAGCTTAACAGGTGACTGGAAGTTTAAGAAAGGTTTAGAACCACTCATTCCTAAAATTTACTATTACCAGCAATATTCTACTTATTTGTTTAATGGAATGATTAACCCATTGCTGCCATTTGGTTTAAAAGGCTTTATCTGGTACCAAGGAGAAAATAATGAGGATGATGCTTACAATTATCATGAGCTATTTGCTATGATGATTACAGACTGGCGAATCAGGTTTGAGCAGGGATATTTGCCATTTTTATTTATTCAACTTCCTAATTACTACAAAAAAGAAACAGAACCTTCTGATGGTAAATGGGCAGTACTAAGAGAATCTCAATACAAAACTTTGGCTCTTCCAAACACTGGAATGGTTACCACAATCGATTTGGGAGAAACAGATAATATACATCCTACAAACAAAAAAGATGTCGGTAATAGATTGGCAGCAGTAGCAGAAAATCTGGTTTATAAGCAAGATGTAGCAGCTTTTGGTCCCATGTTTAAAAGTTATGAGATAAAGGGAAATATAATAGAAGTTGAGTTTACAGCAGCAGAAGG
Organism: Thalassovita sp.; assembly: GCA_002729595.1. Taxonomy (GTDB): domain Bacteria; phylum Bacteroidota; class Bacteroidia; order Cytophagales; family Flammeovirgaceae; genus Chondrinema. The sequence continues at coordinate 16,082 of PBYL01000362.1, forward strand.
TTTAAAAACTACAGACGGTGAAGTATTAAAGGGATTTGCTATTGCAGGAGAAGATAAAAAATACCATTGGGCTACTGCTAAAATTGAAGCGAATAAGGTAATTATAAGTGCAGAAGAGGTTGAGAATCCAGTAGCAGTGAGATACGATTGGGCGAATAATCCAGATGGAAACCTCACCAATAATACAGGTTTGCCAGCTGCTCCATTCCGAACAGATAACTGGAAAGTAATAACCCAACCTGAATAGGACTTTCAAAAGTGCAAGTAATGAACATGCTTGCACTTTTCTTTTATTGTAATTTAAATTCAAGAAAAATACTCTAATAGAGGCACGCATCTTAATTCATAATTCTTACAGCGAAGAAATTAATCATCTTCTTTCTCATTTATTAAAGCTTTTATTTCTTATTAAGAATCAAATTCAATTAAAATCGAGAAATCAGACTAATAGAAGACTGCCTAAATACAGTTATAACAAGGTGTACAATGCAACTCTTATCTACAGATTTTTACTTAAAATAGTCATTCAATCAAATACTTAGTTAAGTAATGTATATTCTTTGTTTAATTAAATTTTCAAAATTATTATTTAGCCATATCTAAATTTAGCATTGTAAATGTGCGCTACGAGCCTCAAAGAGTTATGATTAAAAAATAAAAGTTTTTATATTTATCATTAGTACTCATCGAATCTGTAATTAAGTAACAGCTTACAAATAACTCAGAGCAAATCTTTCTCACCAGAATTTAATTAGCAATAGGGCATTCTTCCAGCAATGTTTACCAAGCATAGTTTTATCTTCTATGCGATGTGGTATACATTCTCATTTTTTTGAATTATCAAATTTTACCTTCAGAGGAATATAAAGATCAATCAGCGCCATAAGATTCATTTTTATTCACCATAAATAATCTACAGATGAAAAGTACACTTCACGCTATTTCTAATTCATTGGGAGTTGAAATCCCCGAAGCTACAATTGAAAATTTTCAGGCTAATTTTAAAGGGAAGTTAATATTTAGAGATGATAAAGATTACGATACTTCCAGATTGGTTTGGAACAAGATGATAGATAAATATCCAGCGCTAATTGCACAATGTACAGGTGTAGCGGATATTATTTCGGCAGTTAACTTTGCTAGGGAGAATAACATGTCGGTATCAGTTAGAGGTGGTGGGCACAATGTAGCAGGAAATGCGGTAGGTGATGGTGTACTTACAATCGATCTTTCTAATATGCGGTCTGTTAGGGTGGATCCAGTTAGAAAAACAGCCAATGTACAAGGAGGTGCTACTTGGCTAGATGTAGATCATGAAACTCAGGCATTTGGTTTAGCATGTCCAGGTGGTGTTGTGTCTGAGACTGGTGTTGCAGGCTTAACTTTAGGTGGGGGACTGAGTTGGATGCGGAGAAAAGTTGGTATGAGTATCGATAATCTTATTGGTGCTGATGTTGTATTAGCAAATGGCAATTTTGTACATGCAAGCGAAAATGAAAATGCTGATTTATTCTGGGCATTAAGAGGTGGTGGTGGAAACTTTGGTATTGTTTCAAACTTTGAGTTTAAACTAACCGATTTGGGTCCAAACGTATTTTTTACTGCTTGTATGTACCCTAGAAAAGAGGCTGAAAAAGTATTAAGTTATTGGGTTAATTATACCAAAAATGCACCTGATAACATCACTTCAGACTGTATACTGTGGGCTGTTCCTGAGCACCCAAATTTCCCAGAAGAGTTGCATAATCATAAGGTGATTGTGGTAGCTGGTATGTATGCAGGTAAACCAGAAGAAGGGGAGCGAATGATGCAGCCACTGAGAGAAATTGCTACTCCATTACTAGATATGAGTAATGTTTACCCGTATAAAATGATACAGCAAATGTTCGATCCATTTTTAGAAAAACAAAAGCTAAATTCTTTCTGGAAATGTATTTACCTCGACGAACTCAACGATCAATTACAGATGAGGGTAATTAAACGTGCCGCAGAAGTCCAAAATCCTCAATCTTTAATTTCAATAAGAAATTTACAGGGAGCTATCAGTCGTGTTGGTTCAGAAGAAACCGCATTTGGTGATCGCAGCGCCAGATTCCTACTCAGCATAGATACCATGTGGCTAAATGATGCTGATAATGAGCGAAATATAAACTGGACACGCGATTTCTTTAACGAAATGCAAGGCTTCTCTCAAGGTAAAGTCTATTTCAATTTTAATAGCGATATGAGTAGTCCTTCGGATATTTTGAAAGACTCTTTTGGGAATAATTTCCAAAGACTCAGTGCTGTAAAAGCGAAGTATGACCCCAACAATTTTTTTAACTTAAATGCTAACATCAAACCTGTTAAATAGCGGGTGAGTATTGCTTTTCAAGGTAGGTAGATTTGTATCTGCTTGCCTTGATCCTTTCTAACTTATCACAACAAATTTCTAGTGTCAAATTTATTTTTATTCTCTATTCCTTAAAGAGAATGGCATAAGAAGTATCTGGAAACAATTCAAAATCAATGTATTATGAAAACTATCTGGATAATTATTCTTACAACTATTACTAACTCATTTTTAGCTTCGGGTCAAAATTCTATTACCGGAAACATTGCAGACACCGAAGGAAACACCATCCCATTTGCCAATGTGCTGCTATTAGATGTTCAAGATTCTTCTCTCATTAAAGGAGCTGTTTCTAATGCAAATGGAGAGTTTTCTTTAACTAGATTTCCGAAGGGAACTTATCTGGTAAACTCTTACATGCTCGGTTTTGAGAAATACTATTCTACCGTCACTTTTAGGGGAGAGAATAGCAAAGTATCACTCGAAACCATCACCCTCAACAAGTCAACAACAGAGTTAAGCGAAGTAACCATTCGAGCTACTAAACCACTTTACGAAATGGAAATGGGTAAGCTGGTAATTAATGTGGGTAGCAGCATTACCTCATCTGGTTTAACAGCCATTGATATGCTCGAAAAATCACCGGGAATCATGGTAAATCGCCAAAGTAGTACGCTATCGATCAATGGTAAAAATGGTGTGATAGTCCTAATTAATGGAAAGAGAAATCGCATGTCTATTAATGCTGTAATGCAAATGCTCTCTGGCTTAAATGCATCAGATGTTGAGAAAATTGAAATAATGTCTGTACCTCCAGCTAAATACGATGCAGATGGAGATGCAGGGTTCATCAATATTGTAATGAAATCTGGAAAGGACAACTATGGTACAAATGGCTCTGTTTCGGGGAATGTTGGTTACGGAACAGGAATTATCACTGGTAGTAGCCTAGTATTAAATCACCAAGGGAAAAAGATCAGCTATTTTGCCAATGCTTCTGTTTACCATGCGAAACAAACCTTTTTATGGGAAAACTACCGAGAAAATAACAATGGGGAAGAAGATATATACACTGAAGCATCAGCCAATAGAGATGCCGCTACCTATTCTTACAATTACAGATTGGGCTTCGATTATAATTTAACAAAAAAAACCATTGTTAGTGCGCTCATAAGCGGTTACGATTACAAAAGAAGGACTAATTTCCCAAGCAGGTCATATATAGATTATGCTATTTCTGATGATACAATTTCAACTACCAATATGTTGGAAAGAGACCATTGGAACCATATTATGGGTAACATCAACATAAAACAATCCATTGCAGAAAAGCACACACTAGATTTTAACTTAGACTATCTCACATACTTTAATTCACATCCTACAGATAATAGTTATTCCTACTTTTCTACAAACGGCACATTTTTGAACAGTGAGTTTAGTAATGTCTTCAAAAAAACGCCTATCGATTTATGGGTTGCTAAAGCAGATTATACCTTCGAAGTAAATTCCTCATTCACGATAGAAACGGGTGTAAAAGGTATATTTTCTGATTTAGTAAATGATGTAAGAATAACCAGACAAGAAGGTGAAAACTGGGTTACAGACGAGCGACTTACCAGTTACTCAGACCTCACAGAAAACGTTTTGGCGGCTTTTACTTCATTTAAATTTGCCATCGATAAAAACACAAATTTATCTGCTGGTTTAAGGTACGAACACACCAGAACATTAATGAATACCAGAAAGGAAAAAGCAGTTGTTGATAGAAACTACGGTAACTTTTTCCCATCTCTATTTATTTCTAAAAGGTTAAATGAGCATAACCAGATTCAGTTTGCTTATGGTAGAAGAATTACCCGACCAGCCTTTAACGAGATGGCTCCATTTGTTTTGTTTATCGATCCTAATACGTTTTTCTCTGGAAATGCCAAGATTCTACCGACACTTACAAACAACTTTAAGGCAGATTATTCTTTCAAAAATTTCATCATTTCATTCCAGTACAGCAGAGATAAAAATGTGATTATGAGGTTTCAACCCCAAATTGATTTAGAAACCAATACGCTGATGTTTACATCTGAAAACATACACCGCAGAAATACACTCGCACTCAATCTTTCTATGCCAGTTAAACTAAATACATGGTGGGAAACACAGAATAATTTCTCTGGCAATTGGCAAAAAATAAGCACTACACTTAACAGCGAATATTACGAAAGCATACAAAATGGGCTACAAGTAAATAGTACACACACTTTTTTACTACCCAAAAATTTTAGCCTAGAGCTAGCTATGTATTACATATCGCCTAGAATAAACGGCTACTTTAATTGGTTAGCCAGAGGTTTTGTAAATCTTGGTGTGCAAAAAGAATTTAATAAAAGCAGTACACTCAGATTTTCTTGCAACGACATATTTGAAACCACCCAATATAGATGGAGAACTTTTGATGATGCTTCTTTCACTTTTACAGGCAGATGGAAACCAAACAAACGTATTTTTACAGTCTCTTTTACTCAGAAGTTTGGTGACCAAAAAATTAAAAAATCTAGAAAACGCTCAGTAGGTTCAGAAGAAGAGCAAAGGCGTGTTTCAAATTAAAGTTATAGACAAACTGTTGCCATTTTCATCAATTTAATTAAATGAGATTCATTCAGCTTTGGAAATAATCAGGATAAGGCAGGTGCTTGTTTTAAAAAAAACAGCACCTGTTATTTTTTTTGAAAATACCCCTCATTTGCTTTATTCCCACTTCCCGAATTGCATGTACTAATTTTTAATTATTTTATAATAATTCTAATTGATGTTTATACATAGTTTACTTTCAGAACAGGCACAAAGCTTGTAAACGATAGTTAACAAACAAGCAATTAGCATACACGATTAATTGGCAATTAAATACTAATTTAAACTATCATTTATGAACAAATTTAGAATCCTCAAAGCAACCTTATTATGTACTATCAGTTTACTGTTTTTCGCTTCTTGCGATGATGAAAATGATCAAAATGCAAAAATTCAAGTGAGTTTGATTGATGCACCAGCCGATTACGAAGCTGTTTGGATCGACATCGAAGATGTGCAGATTAATGTAAATGATGACGAAGACGATGAGAGTGGCTGGCAGTCGTTAGAAGGTTCAGAACTAGGGGTTTACGATTTATTGACACTAACCAACGGTGAAGAAGCATTTCTAGGAGAAATTGAATTGCCTGCTGGCAAAATAAGCCAAATTAGATTAATACTTGGAGATGGTAACGAATTAACCATCGACGGAAGTAATGTAGATTTAAAAGTGCCATCTGGCAGCCAAAGCGGTCTAAAACTCAACATTCATCAAGAAGTTGAAGGAGGTATTACTTACAAACTCGTAATAGATTTCGATGCTGCTAAATCTATCGTTAAAGCGGGTAACTCTGGCAACTACAACCTTAAGCCAGTAATTAGAGCTAAAATGGAAGCACTTACTGGTGCTATTAGCGGTGTTGTAGATCCAGCAGATGTAAACACAGTCGTTTATGGTATTATGAATAGCGATAGTGTTTCTACTTACCCGAACGAAAATGGCGAGTATTTGCTAAGAGCTTTAGAAGCTGGAACTTATACTGTAGTTGCAGTACCAACAGAAGAAAGTGGTTACGAAACAATTAGCGTAGAAAATGTAACAGTTTCTACAGGTGAAATTACCACTATAGACACGCTAAAATTCGTGAATTAAGATAATAAATAAATACAAACAGGTTTATTTATATTAGTCATTGGGTTGCAAAACTCAATGGCTATTTTTTTATAAAATGTCTTTAATTTCCCTCAATTTCAAACAAATTGCGGCTACTTGTACTTTTTAATAATAGATAATTCATATTAAAAGGTAATCAAAATATAACTACAAACATGGGAAAGAAAATCGGAATCGTAATAGTAGCCATTCTGGTTATTATACAATTCTTTAGACCAGAAAAAAACGACTCGGATGTACAAACCGCGAGTGTTGCTACAAAGTATCAATTACCAGACGATGTTGATCAAATACTTTCTGTAGCTTGCTACGACTGCCACAGTAATAAAACGAAATATCCTTGGTATGCCAATATTCAACCAGTAGGTTGGTGGCTCAACGGACATATAAACGATGGTAAAAGACACCTCAATTTTTCTGAATTTACCAATGCGCCAATAGCAATTCAAAACCATAAATTCGAAGAAACTGCTGAGGTAATCGAGCATAATGAAATGCCGCTCGATTCATACACGGCAATGGGTTTTCACAAAGAGGCGAACTTAACTGAAGAGCAAAAAACGACTTTAATTAATTGGGCTCAATCGCAAATGGATTTCTTAGAAGCCAATTATCCGGCAGATAGTTTAAAAATGCCACGTAGAGCTGGCGGTCCTCCTCCAAAAGATTAATCTTATAGGCAATAAAAAAGGTATCCGATGGATACCTTTTCTTTTATATATTCATTTAGTTTTTACCTTTATTCTTTTTCTTCTGCTGGCCTGGCGCATATTCTTTGGCAGACTTGGCACCTGTTTGTTTCTTAATTTGTCCAGGAGCATGTTGCTTTGCTGATGTTGAACTTGTTGTTTTCTTTGTTTGCCCTGTAGGTGTTTTAGAAATGTAAACAGAACTACAACTGGTAATAGTAATACTGATTACGGTAAAAGAGAGTAAAATTAATTTTTTCATAGTGCTCGATTAATGATAGTCAAACTAATTATTTCTTATATAAATACAATTAGCATACCCTTTAGAGATTCAAGCAGCAATACATTGGCATTTATACTTTAATTTTTTTTGATTGATGAAACAACATGCTTCCTTTGCGCCGCAAACGAAAATTTTGAATCTTAATTAAAATCAGTAAATGTTATCTTCAATTATCGAATTTTTAGTTATGCTTAATCCTTTTGCGCTTTTCCTTTATCTGGAGCCAATTAGAAAAGACTTAAGCCACAAAAATTTCATAAATGTTATATTAAAAGCTACATTCATCTCACTTGTAATCTGTTTATTCTTCTTTTTTACTGGTGAACATATTTTTGAAACAGTTTTTAAAATAGATTTTGAGTCTTTCAGAATTTTTGGTGGCATCATCATATTCTCTTATGCCTACCTATTCATTGTTAAAGGTCAAAAAGCTTTAATTATGATTAAAGAAGACCTCGATGATTTGGCATCGGAAATTGCTTTGCCTTTTATGGTTGGTGCTGGTTCTATCTCTTTGAGTATTATAGTTTCTTACAGACATACTACTTTAATTGGTTCGATAATTTTGGTAGTAGTTTTTTTCGCAAACTTCTTAACCATATTTCTTTTAAAAATATTGAGAGACTCTTTAGAAGGTAAGCGATTGAAAACTGCTTTCGATAAAAATATGGAAGTTTTACTTAGGCTAAATGGCTTCTTTATCGGAGCAATTGGTGTTAGTATGATCATTACCGGAATCAAAAATATGTTTGGCATTATGTAAAATGCTTCGATTTCTATAAAAGATTGGTCTCCTTGCTAGTAAATCGGTTTATTTCATCTATTAGATATCTACTTTCACATATTCTTTTCTTCTTCTTCAAATCAGATTCTATTAATTTATTTAACTTTAAGAGAGTCTGAAAATGAGAAGTGGGCTAGCAGCGAACTCTAAGAAAAGATAGTTAACTGAAAGCAATTTAAACAGATATAAATATGAGTGAAAAAAAGACAGATCAATCTGACAATTCTCGCAGGTCTTTTATAAAGAAAGGAGCAATTGCTTCTTCGGTATTTATAGTACCGAGACATGTGTTGGGAGGTGTTGGATTTACAGCCCCTAGTGATAAGTTGAACATCGCTGCAATTGGAGCTGGCGGAAAAGGTGCCAGTGATATTAGAAATGCATCTGTAAATGGTAGAGAAAATATTGTTGCACTTTGCGATGTAGACTTTGCAGGTTCAGCGAAAGCCTCAGTTGAGCGATTCCCTAAAGCAAAACTCTATGCCGATTACAGAGAGATGCTTGAAAAACAAAAAGACATTGATGCAGTAACTATTTCTACACCAGACCACGTTCACGGTCCGGCGGCTGCTTTTGCAATGGAAAGAGGCAAGCATGTTTACGTGCAAAAACCTATGACCCACAACATCAGAGAAGCTAGAATGCTTACTGAAATGGCAAGAGAGCATAAGATTGTGAGCCAAATGGGTAACCAAGGTGGTTCTAACGAACTGCTAAAAATGGTTCAAAAATGGGTGGATTCTGGCGTAATAGGAAATATATATAAAGTTCAAATCTGGACTAACAGACCTGTTTGGCCTCAAGGTGGTGCGATGCCAGCACCAGATGAGAGCCAAAAACCTGCTGACCTTAATTGGGATTTATGGTTAGGGCCATCTAAAAAAATACCTTACACACCAAACTTGCATCCATTTAACTGGAGAGGCTGGTGGGATTACGGAACTGGTGCTTTAGGTGATGTTGGATGCCACCTAATAGACATTCCATTTAGAACATTAGGTTTGA
>PBYL01000363.1 GCA_002729595.1 Thalassovita sp.
AATGGAGCAATTAATGTTTTTAACCAAAGTCTAGATTATGTTTTTGTTGATGGTAAAGAACTCACAAAGCTCAACTTGGTGAGCGAAGAGCTAATTGGCAAACCATATACTGTATTTTTTGGAGAAGACTCAGATCAAAATCAAAGTACTGGATATATTAAAGAGCAGTTTCTTAGAACCTTTAATGGAGAAATGCTCACTTTCGAAATTCAGGTAAAAGACTATCAATACTTTTTGCACTGTGCTCCCCTCCCCGATGCCAACGACGATATTTCTCAAATACTCGTAGTTGCAGAAAACATTACCGATAGAAAAAAGGCCGAAGAAGAAGTACGCAAAGCACTTGAAAAAGAGAAAGAGTTAAATGAGCTAAAGTCTCGCTTTGTAACCATGGCTTCTCACGAGTTTAAAACTCCATTAAGTACAATTCTTTCTTCTTCATCACTCATTGCAAAATATCCAGATGAATCTGGACAGGCAAAGAGGGAAAAGCACGTAGATCGCATAAAAACGAATGTAAACCAGCTTAACAGGTTGCTAAACGACTTTCTTACCATTGGCAAGCTAGAAGAAGGCAAGACCATTAATGTACCTCTTATGTGTGATGTTGTAAAGCTTGGTAAAGCAGTTACCGAAGAAATGCAATTACAGGCAAAAGAAGAACAAACAGTGCAGTTTAAAGTGGAAGGTAAACCACGAGAGGTATATCTAGATGAGTCTTTAATCAAAAATGTACTTAATAATCTACTTTCTAATGCAATAAAATACTCTCCAAATGGCAAAGATGTTTATCTAAATTTTATCTTTAAAGAAGATTCTTTCACTTTAGAGGTAATTGACAATGGAATTGGTATTCCAGAGAATGAACAAGTACATCTTTTTGAAAGATTTTTTAGGGCTAAAAACACAACAAACATTCAGGGAACAGGCCTAGGGCTCAACATTGTTAAAAAATATGTTGAACTTGTAGGTGGTACCATTGATATAGAAAGTAAACTAAACATAGGCACGACTATTTGGATAACTATAAAAACTAACAATAAAGCATGAAAAAAATCCTCATAATTGAAGACAACCACGATGTTAGAGAAAATATAGAAGAAATTCTAGAACTAGCTAACTTCGAAGTACTAGCAGCTGAAAATGGAAAAATTGGAGTAAGTCTGGCACAAACCCATAAGCCAGATTTAATTATTTGTGATATAATGATGCCTGAGCTAGATGGTTATGGTGTATTGCATATTTTAAGTAAAAATGCAGCAACTGCAAGAATCCCTTTTATTTTCCTTACAGCTAAATCAGAAAAAGAAGATTTTAGAAAAGGGATGAATCTGGGTGCAGACGATTACTTAACTAAACCTTTTGATGACATAGAACTATTAGATGCTGTTGAAACACGTCTTAAAAAAGGAGAGCTTTTTCAACAAGATTTCGATAAAAATGCCGACGGACTTTCTGCATTTATGGATGCTGCCAGTGGCTTAGATGAACTTAAAAGCTTATCGAAAGACAGAAGAATTAGACATTATAAAGTTAAAAACAATATTTTCCTTGAGGGAGATATGGCAAATGCCTTGTTCTTTATCAATCAAGGAAAAGTAAAAACATATAAAACCAACAGCGACGGTAAAGACTATATTACTGGTTTACACGAAACTGGAGACTTTATCGGTTACATGGCACTTCTTGAGGGTTCTATCCACAAAGACTCTGCAATGGTGCTCGAAGATGCCGAAATATGCATTATTCCGAAAGACGATTTTATGAGACTCTTATATAATAATAGAGATGTCTCAACTAAATTTATAAAAATGCTTTCTAACAACTTAATCGAAAAAGAAGACCAGCTACTTACACTGGCTTATAGTTCGGTTAGGCAAAGAGTGGCAGAAGCTTTACTCATGCTTCACTCTAAGCAAGAAAAAAGTGGCACCGCAGACGAAAGCATTAGCATTACGAGAGAAAACCTTGCGGGTATCGTTGGTACTGCTATTGAGTCTGTTATCAGAACACTATCTGATTTTAAAGATGAAAAGCTTATAGAGATTAAAGGAAAGAAAATAATTATACTAAATGTACAAGGCCTAGTAAAGGTAAGACATTAATTTTCTGAAGCTAATTTACCAAAGAGGCTGCTTTTAAAATAGGCAGCCTCTTTTTTATATCCCCCATTTGACGTGAGTTTTTAAATAGGCATTTTACCGCCTATCTCTGAGATAACGCTACTCATTTTAGATATCAAATTTTACTATAGATAATTGCAATTGCAACAAAATAAAATATTAGTTTATTTATGCTTAGCATCTGTTTTATTCTGATATTTTGAGGGGTACTCTAAGGGGGAATTTATGAAAAAACCCACAAGTGGGGGGATTTGCGATGTGGGGAAAAAGACTGAACTTTGAATCGTAATTTAAATAATTGATCAAGATAATGCCTTCCCGGTTAAAGTGGGAAGGCACTATTTTTTTAAGGGGGATTATATCTTAAAAGAGAGAATTTTGCTGATGATCCTTCATGTCTCTTAACTCATCTTCAAGTCTCCAGAAAGCTTCTTTCAAGTCACTCAAAGAGTTTGTTTCCTCTGGGAATTCTTTACTGATATAAGCAGCAAACTTCCAGATTTCGATTACATGTTCCGCAGCAATTTCGTAAGAAGGATAAGCCAGGTTAGAAGATTTTAAAACAAATACACCGTGTTGAGGTACACGATTGTATATCTTCTTTAAAACAATACCTTCAGATAAGTTTCTGGCTACTACAATACCTACCATTCCATCTTTAATAGAAGTAAAATCTTCTACATACTCACCTATTACAATACTTCTTGGTTTTAGTGGAAGCATAGAATCTCCTTTTACCTCGAAAGCACGATAAGTTTTACCTTTTGGCAAGAATGGTAAGTGGTATTTAGGCAAATCGCTGATGTATTCAGAATCTGCATAACCGGTAGTATAACCCGCAGAAGCTTTTACAGGAACGAATTCAATGTTTTCATTTTGTTTGTTATCAGTCGTAATTGCTAATACTCGCAGATTTTCACCTTGGATGTACTTATCCAAGTTTTTCTTCTGCTTAAGCACTTCATCACTTAATTTAGACAGGTCTACATTTAACAATTGGTCTACAGTTACGTTGAAATGATTCGCAATTGTATTAAGGGTGTCAAATTTTGGTTCTGCTCTTCCGTCCTCGTAAGAACTGATAGCACTTCTAGTAAGCCCTAACTGCTTACCCAGCTTTTCTTGGCTGGGTTTCCCATTAGTTTCGCGTAAATACCTGAGATTTTTTCCAAAAAACATATCTCAAAAGTTAATTATTTAAACAAAAGCATGTTTAAAACAACAAGCTATTGTTTACAATGTTAGCAATTAATCTTTTTTTTTACAAGTTTTTGAGGAAAATAAATACATTAAATATTGCTGTTTCAAATAAACAACAAAGCATTTTTTGGGAAAGGAAATATGGGCAAATTTAAAATAGTTTGATGATTTGAGAAAGCGAAAGAAGAATAAAAACGATGCCTAAGATCTTATTCATCCAATAACTCAAGTTCTTTAGTTTTTCAGATAGATATGCACTTAAATAACTATATAAACTAAGTGCCGAGAACTTGCCTAAAGATACCCCAAGTAGAAAGCTAAATACACAAGTGAGTTGTGCGCCTTGCAGCAAATGCATGTCTATTAAGTGCTCAGACTGATAGTAACCCAAAACAAAAATCCAGAAAGGTAAAGCTTGAGGATTAAGCATAGCCACGACCAAACCACTTAACCAAGGAGAGAGCTTTTTCTTTGCCGAGTCTTCAATAATGGCTTTTTGCTTTTTTAGTAAAAAAACTAGCCCAATAGCTAAAAACACCAAGCTCACAAAGATTTTGAAAGAGTCATTCGTGAAGATGAGCTCGCTCAATAATACGCCAAATTGTAAGGCTATAAAAGATTGAAGAATTTCAACAATAGCGGCTGAGCCAGAAAAAATGATACCTGATCGAACGTTGCGGTTGAGCGTTGTAGCTACTACCGAAATGTTTACCGGCCCTACTGGTATCGTTCCAACAAAGCTAGCCAACATGCCTAGCGATAAGTATATCAAAAAATTTGTTTCCATCTTGTTTCTTTAAACAAACAATCGAACATCTTTGATGACACGCAGAGTTCCATTTAGGTTTAAATTGAAATACCGATTAGTGGTGATTTATTTGCAAATATGATCAAATTCTCACATTTCTAATCAATCGGCTAAAAGTTTCGGGAGCCATATTGAGGTAAGAGGCTAGGTATTTTTGGGGAATCATTTGCAATAGATGAGGACTTCTTCTCAGAAAAGCTTTAAATCTTTCTTCGGCAGACATACATTGCAACTCTACTTGCCGTAAACTAAAGCCGTAAAGCATTTTTTCTGCCATTATTCTGCTTAACCGCTCTATTTCGCGAGATTCCTCAAAAGCTTGTTGCAGCTTATCGTAGGTAGTTTTTAAAACTTCACAAGGTGATAATGTTTCTAGAAAATACATAGACGGCACTTGATTCATAAAAGAATCGGGAATGCCAGAAAAATCTCCATCATAAGAAAAACCCAATGTGAACTCACTGTCTTGATGCACAAAAAAACCTCTTAGCACACCTTTGTTCACAAAATACATATGCTTTTCTACCTCGCCTACTCTGGTTAAAACTTCATTCTTTGCAATAGTATCTGGCTTCCAAATGGAAGTAAAAATATCCCAGTCTTTATCTGGTAATGAGTAAAATCTATTAATTGAGTTTCTTAACTGCTCCATCTTTTTAACTTCTGGCAGATTGAATAAGATAGCCTCCAACTACTAACAATCCTATCCCTATTAATTTTTGCATATTTACAGGCTGTTGCTCAAAACCCATCCATCCGAAATGGTCAACCACAACTGAAAAAATCAACTGAGAGGCGATTACCAAACCAAAGAATTGTGTCGGCCCTAATTTAGGAGCAATTACTATGGCAGAGGTTACAAACATGGCACCCAAAGCACCGCCAATCCACATCCACCAACTGGTTTGTTGTATTTGTGCCCCTCCCAATTGCTTAAAGTCTGACCCAACAAACAAATTGACAACTAAAACACATAACATCCCTGTAGTAAAAGAGACTAAAGCTGCCAAAAAAGGACTGCCAACATATTGTTTTAATTGTGTATTGGCGCCAGTTTGTAAAACTACACCCATACCTACCAAAATTGGCATAAACATAAAAACATACTTCATCATTGGGTTAATTTGTTTGTTTAATGGTTATTCTAAAATTTGATACTTCTGATTAAATATTAGCCTCAGCTTCTTTTTTTATGTGATTGAGTACTCTAAAATGAATTTGATGCAAAATGTAATCTGACCATAACTTCCAATAATTTGCTGGCCAGATTTTGTGTCTATACCAAGTCGTACCTTCCAGAATAGTTCCTTCCTCGGTTTTAGTAAGCAGAAACTGACCTTTCTCCGAACCGAAATAACCCTCTAGATGTGGTAAATCCATTTCATTATAAAAAGACCACTCAACCAATGGAGGCGGTTGTTGCAATACAGAAAAGCGCAATAACTCTGGTTCTTTCCACTCGGTAATAGGTTCTATAAATGCACCTGTTGTAAAATGGCATTCTCTAATCGCTCCCTCTCCTATTCCCTCAATAGCTGCGTGTGTTGGATAAGCAATTCCGGTATGGAAAAGTAATTCTTCTGGCGGAGCAATCTCGCTAAAAGCGACCAATTTATCCCACACTGCTTGTGGTTCTGCTTTTACCAAAACACTGGTTTTTATGGCGATTAAAGGCGATTGATGAGCTGCATATTTTTCAGCAAAAACCACAAAAATTAAAATGATAAACATGGGAGAAATGGCACTTGCAGAAACATTCCTCGATCTTTCTTGAATAAAATAAGCGATTGTACCACCTAACCATGCTAAAATGAGACACAGCGGAGCTCCCATCATCACACAAAGAAAACCTTCTAGCGCAATTAATAGAATAGCTGCACCAAAAAACACCACAGAGAGAAATGTTACAATCATACTGTCTTTATATGATCTCGGTTGATGATAGCTATAAAGCAAAACTGAAGCAAAGCCTGTAAAGAATGGCACACCTACAAAAAGCCCCCAGCCATATTGGCCTAAAAGCTGCACAGAAAAAATGGTAAACAACAAACTGGCAAAAGCGACCAAACCTACAGATACCAATGCACTGCCAATTTTACTATTAGGTATAAATGCGTTTAGAAAACTAGGTTGTTTATCCGGATAATCTGTAGCGATATTTCCTGTGGGTAAAGCTGCTAGCACAAGAAATAGCAGAAAGTTAAGCATGGGAATAAAAAAGAAGATAACCAACCAAGTTGGCAAACCAGCATCTCTTAATCGTTTCACACAGAAAACAGTGCCTAACCAGATAAATGGAAGTGAAAGCACGAGCAACACTCCAAAGAATTTCATATCATCCTCTCCTACTCCGGTAATGGCATAATAATCGGGTTTGATAAAGTAATCTGTAAAAAACCATTGTCTGCCAAAGGAAATAGCAACCAACCTGTCGAGGTTATACTTAATTGCAAAAAGGATGATTCCCCACAGCAGATATTGCTTTCTATTGATTGTACCCTTCCAGGCAAAAACTTTCTGAAACGAACTCATTGTGATTAGTAAAGATTAGCCATAAAAAATCCCAATTACAACAGATCAAGCAAATTGAAAAAATCCTAATCTGAGAATTGGTTAAAGTACTTAATTTCACAAATCACAAAGACATATCATAGCAATAGAAGAAAAATTGCATAGTATGTTAAATCCATCTATTACAAATAGACAGATTAAAATCCGGAATGATAAAAAGGATTATAAACCTTTTACCTCTTTTACAAATGAGATGATGTCTTTTTCAACATCTTGAGACTCGTTGAGCAATTTGATAAATGCACTACCAATAATAGCACCTTCTGCATATTTACAAGCAGTTGAAAAGGTTTCGTTGTTAGAAATTCCAAAACCAATCAACTTAGGGTTTTTCAACTTTAACTTCTCTATTTTCTCAAAGTAAGCTACTTGTTTTTCTGCTAAGCCACTTTTCGCACCAGTAATGCTATTAGAAGAAACCATATAAACAAAGCCTTTAGAAAGCTCATCTATTTGTCTAATTCTTTCTTCTGAGGTTTGAGGAGTGATTAAGAATATATTGTGAAGGCCGTTTTGCTCATAAAGTTCTTTGAGTTCTTCTTCAAACTCTGGAGCTGGTAAATCTGGTAAGATGGTGCCATCTATACCGATTTCTGCACATTTCTTTACAAACTTCTCAGCACCATATTGCAAAACAGGATTTACATAGCCCATTAAAACTATTGGAAGAGAAACCTTCTCACGAATGCCTTCTAGCTGCTTAAACAGTTCGGCAATCGTCATCCCATTTTCTAAAGCCTTTTGGTTGCTTTCTTGAATGGTGGGACCATCTGCCACCGGATCGGAATAAGGCATACCTATTTCTACTAAATCGGCTCCTGCTTTTTCCAGTGCTTCCAGAATTTTAACTGTGTCTTTCAACTCTGGGAAACCCGCTGTAAAATAGATATTTAATATATTCTTCTTATTCTTAAAAAGTTCGTCTATCCGGTTCATGTTTATCTAACTATTGGCTGCTGCAAATTTGAAATTTTAATGCAGTAAAACAAAACATAAAAAAAGGATTGTATGATTTTTTTCATCAATACAATCCTTTCGATATTTATCTAATTCTATTTTGCTTATACACTTGCTACAGATTTGCTTGCAAATTTCTCAAGCACAGCTAGCTTAATGCAAATACAGAAAATTTTCATTGCAGTGTCAATGTCACCTAGAGAAGGTAAACTTGGTGCAATTCTGATGTTTTTATCTTCAGGGTCTTTACCATAAGGGAAAGTAGCACCAGCAGCAGTCATTTTTACTCCAGCTTCAGCAGCTAAAGCCACTACTCTAGATGCACAACCTTCTGGTGTATCTAAGCTAATAAAATATCCACCATCAGGCTTACTCCATGTTGCAATATCTGAATCGCCTAATTCTGCATCAAAGATTTCAAGCACTTTGTCAAATTTAGGTTTCAAGATATCAGCATGTTTTTCCATGTGAGATTTTAAACCATCAATATCTGTAAAAAATCTAAGGTGTCTTAATTGGTTTATTTTATCTGGCCCGATAGTTTGGAAAGAGATCTGTTTTTTAAACCAAGCAATGTTTGCATCGCTAGCAGCAATTACTGCGATACCTGCACCAGCTAAACTAATTTTAGAAGTAGAGCCATACATAAATACTCTATCTGGGTTTCCTGCTGCTTTGCAAGCGTCTAATAAGTTAGCCACTGCAATAGTTGCGTCATTCAAATAATGCACTGCATAAGCATTATCCCACATCACTCTAAAATCTTTGGCAGCAGTTTCCATAGTTGCCAATTCCTTCACCACTTCATCACTATAAACTACACCAGTTGGGTTGCTATATTGAGGTACACACCAGATACCTTTTATTGAGGCATCACTTGCTACTAATTCTTTAACCTTCGCCATGTCAGGTCCGTTTTCATCCATTTCAACAGGAATCATTTTAATACCTAACTTCTCACAAACAGCAAAGTGTCTGTCGTAACCCGGCACTGGGCATAAGAATTTAACTTCTGGTAATTTAATCCAAGGTTCTGTGCTACCCGGTACACCTTTAAGCATGGCATTAATTAATGTATCGTGCATTAAAGCCAAACTTGAATTTCCTCCAATTACAAGTTCTGCAGGAGTTGTGCCCATATATTCAGCAAAAAAAGCTTTTGCTTCTGCTATTCCATCTAAACCACCATAATTTCTGCAATCTGTTCCGTCTGCTGCTTTAAAATCGCTAGCTAACTGTAAATCCAACATTTCGTTACATAAATCCAACTGCTCAGGTGCTGGCTTTCCTCTCGTCATATCCAGCTTCAAATCCATCCCTTTGTATTTGCTAAATGCCTCTTGTATTGCAGAAAAAGAGTCGGTAAGTTGATCTAGTGTTTCTTTATTGGGTATCATAATCTTAAAAGATTGAGTTATTATAAATTTATGTGAGTAATTACTTTCTAAAAGATTTTACATATTCTATTAAAGCCGCTACCTCTGTTTCGTTCAATACTTTGCCGTAAGGGGGCATCGCATTTTTTCCATTTCTAATAACTGTTCCAATCTCCTCGTCAGACAATTCAGAAGTTTGTAAATTTTTAGCACCAACTGCATTTAAATCTCCTGTTGGCCCATGACATGCCACACAGTTTGTTTCAAAAATCGCTTTTCCGTGTACTAATGGATCGTAAGATGCATCTGCTTTATCAGTAACTACACCTTCGCTAACTGGCGTTAATTCTACTCTCCTTTTGTTTACTTCTGCCAATCCGTAAGCACCGAAAAGCAAAACTAATGAAAGTACAGCCAGTAATTTATTTTTCTTTTTAAAACCTACAACTGCTAATGGAATACTTGCAAAAACAGCTACGATTTTAATAATAAGTAATGTCTTAATTTCTGGTAATTGAAAAAGCATAACAGCTCCTGTTACCAAAAACAAAAAGCTGATAATCATTTCTGGTACTTTTACCTTTTTTGTAAATACTTCGAGGTTTTCAGTTTTGCCAATTAAAAGTAAAACTGTTTTGATTATATATATTAGAAGAAAAAGTACAACTACTAATTTGTGCGTATGTAAGAGTCCGGTAAACATGGAATTTTTTTAGGTTTTAATCTATTCCCAATAAGGGTTTTTAAAATTATTAGCAATTTTACGCCACATCCCCGAGTACTCCAAACCACTGCTGTAATTTAGTTTGAATTAACAAAAGCAGGGTTTTAATTTTAAAATTGATCTAAGCCTCTTGAAATGAGCTAAAAAGTAAATAGCTTTAGTTAAAGAGTTCAATCACAAAAAAAATATACAATGAAAAAAAAGATTCTTTTAGCCCTCGCAGTTGCTGTAATTGGCTTTATTGGATACATAGCTTATGTAATGCTAAATACCAGAAACCATAGTCCAGCAGATACTGCTACATACAACCAAGACGGATTAAATATTAGCATTAACTATTGCCGTCCATATAAAAAAGAAAGGGTGATTTTTGGAACTGAAGAAGATGGCGCACTGCAACCTTATGGTGCTTATTGGCGCACAGGAGCGAATGAACCTACAACAATTACTTTTGGCGAAAATGTGGTTTTTAATGGCAAACAAGTTGAAGCTGGCACATATAGCTTTTACACAGTTCCGGGTCAAAAAGAATGGACAGTGGCATTAAACGCTGCCATTGCAAACTGGGGTTATTCTGAACCAGATTACAGTAAAGAAGTACACCGAAGCAAAGTGCTTGCAGATACACCAGAATCACCTACAGAACAATTTACAATTAGCTTTGAACCACAGGGAAACCATACAAACATTGTATTAGCATGGGATAATGCAGTTGTTAAAATTCCGGTGAGCCCTGCATCATAATTAAAGAGAATAAATAAATTTACAACCCACTTTATAATTAACTATAACAAATCTACGAATGAGAAGAATCATTTTATTAGCTATCTTGTCGCTTACTACTCTGATCGGTATGGCACAGGATGAAGACTACCCTCAGGATTTTCTTGATAAGGAGTTTCACAAACAAAGAAGACAATCTTTAAGAGAAATGCTGCCTGAAAATTCAGTAGCCGTATTTTTTGCCAATGCAGTTAGAAACAGAGCCAACGATGTTGAGTATGTTTATCACCAAAGCCCTGATTTCTATTACCTTACAGGTTACCTTGAGCCACATTCTGTTTTACTAGTTTTTTCTGAAATGCAAACAGCAGAAGATGGCAGCAAATACAACGAAATCCTTTTTTGCCAAAAAAGAAATGCCAGAGCCGAAATGTGGACTGGGAAGAGACTTGGTGTAGATGGCATAAAAGAAAAACTTGGCATCGAGATGGTTTTTAATGGCGAAGACTTTGAAACCTATAAACCAAATCTCACCAAATTCGACAGAGTATTTTTCTACAATTTTGAAAATGATGTAAGAGATACCAATGACGGAGCTGACTTATTTAGCCTTATAGAAGGTTTTAAATCTAAAGCTGAATATCCAGAAGATTACGATGCTACAAAAGAGTACATCTACGATATGATGCGTAACGAAGACTTGGATAATGCAGAATATATCGCACAATATATTTCTTGGCAAGCTAGAATGAGACCAAGCCTATTAGAAGACGAAAACATAAAAGCATTTTTAGAAGCAGAAACACCAGAATCTAAAAAGATGGTAAAGGCTTCTATTCCTCCACGCACTAATAACTTAGATACTTACAGCCTCAATACCATGATGGCTACTCTTAGAGAAGTAAAAACCGATGCAGAGGTTGATTTACTAAAGAAAGCAGTTAATATTTCTTGTGTAGGTCAGGTTGAAGTAATGAAAGCCATGACTCCTACTATGTCTGAAACTGAGGTACAGGGTATTCATGAGTTTGTATTTAAAAAATATGGTGCTGAGTACGAAGGCTATCCTTCAATTGTAGGTGCTGGTGCAAATGGCTGTGTATTGCATTACATTACTAACAATAAAATGCGTGTTGGTAATGAGTTGGTTTTAATGGACTTAGGTGCTGAATACAGAGGTTATACAGCCGATATTACCAGAACAATTCCTGCAACTGGTAAATTTACCAAAGAGCAAAAAGCCATTTACGATTTGGTTTATAAAGCACAAGAAGAATCATTTAAGCGCTGCAAGCCGGGTGAGTCTATTCGTATTACTACAGAAGTTTCAAGAGATGTAATTAACGAAGGTTTGGTAAAACTAGGCATCATTGAAAGCATTGACACTGAACATACTTACTTCCCTCACGGTGTTTCTCACCACATTGGTTTAGATGTACACGACAAAGGCAATTACGAAACATTTGAGCCAAACATGGTACTTACTGTAGAACCAGGAATTTACATTCCAGAAGGTAGCCCTTGCGACGAAAAATGGTGGGGAATCGGAGTAAGAATCGAAGATGATATTTTAATTACACAAGATGGTTACGAATTGCTTTCTGGCTTAGCTCCAAGAAAATCTGAAGAGATTGAAAAGATGATGAAACAAGAAAGCATCTTTAGCAATTTCTCATTGCCATCATTAGACAGCAAAGAATAATTTTACTAAATCATCCAAATTATCAATAAATTTAAGTAATAAACTCTCAAAGATGTTTACTAATTAGATGATTAAGTAACTAACTTGTTGAAGTTAAAACAAACACAAAGAGATGATTAAAACACTTAAATTTTTATTTCTAATTACAACTATTTCGGCACTATGCTGGAGTTGTGGAGGCAGTTCATCTGAAAACAATTCTGAAGAATACACAGAAGAAGAAATTGAAGATGAACAAAGTATGGAAGAAAAAATAAAGGAAAATCCTGCTGCTGCCATGAAAGAAGCCATGAAGGAAATGACCAAAGCGGTTGAAGAAAGTGGTATGAATAAAGTAGAGCCAGTTGATTTTAGAGTCCTTAAAGACTTATTACCTGATGAAGTGGCAGGTATAGACAAAACCAAGTCTGAAGGTGAAAAAAGTGGAGCGATGGGCATTAAGATGTCTAAAGCAGAAGCTAAATATGAAGGAGATGATAAAAAAATCGACATAACTATTACAGATATGGGCTTTATGTCTGCTGGTGGTTTAGGTGGTTTTATGTCTGCTGGTTGGTTAATGGCCGAAGTAGATAGAGAAAGCGATACTGAATATGAGAAAACTACCACCATCAATGGTTATAAGGGTTTCGAAAAATATCACTTCGACAATAAACGTGGTGAGATTTCTGTAATGGTTGCCGAAAGATTTCTAGTGCAAATAACTGGCAGAAATGTTAGTATGGATGATTTAAAAGATGCCTTGGATGATATCGACCTAGACGAACTGGAAGATATGAAAGATGAAGGTATTGAATAAAAAGCAATAAATTATTTTGAGAAATAAATCTAAAATTAAAGGTCTTTATCTGCTAACCGATCCGGTCTTGTATGCAGATAAAGACCTTTTTTCTGTAATAGAAACAGCCGCTAAAAACAGAATTGATGTTGTACAATACAGAGACGATCTTATTGAAGAGTCTCTTTTTATTGAAAATGCTAAAAGAATTAAAGAAATATTAATCCCCTATCAAATCCCTCTCATCATTTCTAATCGAATAGATACAGTTCAAGCATCTGGAGCTGATGGCATTCACCTCGAATCTGACTATAAAGAAGTTTTAGCAGCAAGAGAAAAACTTGGTGAAGATTATATCATTGGTTGCTCTGTTCATTTCATCGAATTAATAAATGAGACGAATCAACTTCCACTAGACTACATTGCAACTGGCCCTGTATTTCAAACATCCACTAAACAATATTCTCACTCTGAATGGGGTATCGAACGCATTACAGAAGCTGTACAAAAATCAACACATACATTGGTGGCAGTAGGTGGTATACATTTAGATAATGTTCAAAAATTGACCGAAACAAATATAAAATGCCTTGCATCAGTCTCAGAGCTACTTAAATATTCCTCCCAACCCGAGCATCTTGCCAAATTTAGACAGGTAATTAAAAGCTAAATATTTTAATGTTTCTAAACTTTTGCTAATAAGCTAATAAAGAGGTACTGCACTTGCATTAATATAGTGAGAAACATAAAATAAAACTTCATGCGCAAGGAACTTCCTGCTGAATTTTATAAAGAACTTAATGCTAATTCTTTACTATATAAAAGTACTACATCTAACTATCAGAGTTGTTACAGCATTTACGCGAATGCAGGTAACAACATCTTAAAAGTAGATTGTTCTGGAAGAATGGAAGTATCGGACCTCAAACAAGAGTTCGGTATTATGGATTATATCGTGAGTACTGCTCTAAAGTATAATCCAGAGGTTTCATTTATAGTAAAATATGATTCCAGACAACTACTAGTTCCCTCTTTCAAAATAAGGAAGGAATTTTTAAATAAAATACAAAAGCTATTTGCTGCCGGTCATATTGAACATGTAGCCTACATCGAACATCGAAAATCTGTATTAATCCTTTCACGGTTGTTTATCACATTTATCACAGGTATGAGCTACTCATTGCATCAAGACGAAACTTCTGCAGACTTAACAATTAACAGTTACTGCGCTACATTAGAGAAGGAATCTATTGATAATCAATATAACAGGTCTTCATTACAAAACTCAATTACATTTCCGGGTTGGTCTTATTCGAGCAAAAAAGATAAATACGCTATTCGTGTAGCTTTACTGAGTAACAAGATAGTGTATTCAAAATCTAAAGGAGTTTTAGATAACACCACAATCATAGAAACTTATAAGATTCTACATCAGGTATTAGAATTTAATGGTGGTAATGCAGATTGTGGCATTATCGACATGTCTGATGTTAAATATGTTAGCAGAAAGGCGAGGAAAACTTTTGAATATGAGGCTTTAAGAATTTCTAAAAAGTGGAAGATGTGTTATTGTATTTTACCATCTTACGCAAAAACACTTTTCAGACTTTACAGCTTTTTTAATCCGGATATTATGTCTCAGATTCAAGTTGTAAATAGCTTTGAAGAAGCAATTGCACATTCAGAAGGCATAAATGAAGAATTACCAGTAGTAGATACGGAAGAGAATATTGATAACCTCAGCTACCAAGAACTTAAAGAAAAGTATCTTGAGACTAAGAAAACATTAGATACTGTTAAAGAAAAACAAACAGCAAGAATCGCTGAGCTTACTAAAACTTTTGGCAGTATCACCTGGAATAAGCACTTTATTCCAACTAAACCTGACATTGATCCAGACGATGAGTTTTACGATCTCTTCGAAACATCATGGATTCTGCAAAACGACATAAACGAAATAATGTCTGAGCAAAAACACTTAAATACACTACTAAGCAATAAGGTAAATGAGCAAAATGAGGCACTTACTCATACAGAAAATAATTTAAGAAACATCATTAATAATTCTGATAAGCTCATTTTTCTAGTTGATAGAAAACAAAATTTAGTAGAAGCAAATACTAATTTTCACGCTTTTATTAAAGATGTATATAATGTAAAATTCGAAATTGGCGAAAACCTCAACGATAAGCTTGCTATTTACCCTAACATTTTAAACAAATGGAATAAGTGGTTTAAAATAGCTTTAACAGGCAGAAGCCCATTTTATGTAGAAAACTTATCGATTAACGGTTTAGAGTTAATCTATGAGTTTAGGTTATTCCCAGTATTTGAAGATGGCAAGATAACAGGTGTTTCGGTTAGAGCATTTGATATTACCACTCAAAAGAATTTCGAAAGGCAATTACAAAACCATAACAAGGAATTACAAAAAGTTAATTCTGAGCTAGATCAATTTGTATATAGTGTCTCTCACGATTTGAGAGCTCCCCTCACCTCTTTAATGGGATTGATAGAAATATCGAAACTTGAACAAGACCCTGCTGCGATTAAACAGTATGTTCACTTACAAGAAAGAAGTGTAAAAAAGCTAGATAACTTTATTCAAGATATTATTCATTTATCGAGAAACTCAAGAACAGAAGTAAAGTTTGAAGAGATCGATTGCAATAGTTTCTTTAAAGATATAATTAGCGATTTTCAATTTATGTCTCAAGCAGAAATGATTGAAAAACACATTACTATCAATCAGGTTGAACCTCTTTATGGAGATAAAAGTAGATTAAAAATTATATTTAGTAACCTAATCTCAAATGCTATAAGATATGCTGATCTGCGTAAAAACAATCCTTACTTTAAAATAACTGCCAGTATAAATTCCACTTGTGCAGAAATTATAATCGAAGACAATGGGCAAGGTATTAAAGACGAATATCAGGAAAAAATATTCGATATGTTTTACCGCGCAAATACAGAGAAAAATGGATCAGGTCTCGGATTATATATACTTAAAGAATCATTAAAAAAGATAAACGGGTCAATTTCAGTGCAATCAGTTTATGGCAAGGGAAGCTCATTTACCATTAATTTTCCAAATAAAATTCCTGAAGGCGACTTAATAAGACGCTAATTTTCATATTGTTAAAGTCTGCTTAAATGCGTTTTTTGTCAAAAAAGTAACAATCTGTTTATTTCTATAACACAAACTGACAGGTTGTTACTTTCTTTTTATGACAACTTTTGCCTATCTCTAAATTATTTTTTCAATCAAAAAATTTTATTCTGTAAAGTGTCAGTGATTTTGTGACATAATGTCATTAAAGACCTGTTGGCATAACCATTGAGTAATGACTTAAGACAGAAAATCAGAACATTATTAATATATAAATTATCATGGGA
>PBYL01000364.1 GCA_002729595.1 Thalassovita sp.
TATGAAACTTATGGACAAACCTGCACCCAAAATCTCTGTAACTCTTCTACCTTCTAAATAACTAAATACCAGTCCCCAAACCATACCCAAAGGCAAGCCATTAAAAAATAAGAAAATGATATTATAAGGTGCAGGTGTTAATGCAAAACCTAGTAAGGCGATTTCGGCTAAACCGATGAGCACTAAAATGCTTATGCCTCTAATTTTGGTTCCCGCCTCAGAAACAATCTTAATCCCTAAAAACTTTGATAAGGTGTAGCCTAAAACTTGAGCTACAATAAGCAAAATTTTATAATCGATTCCCCAAAACTCGATGCCCTCAAAAGTGGCCACAGCGAAAGGTTTTCGGAAAGCGTACATGCATGAATAAGTGCAAAAAGCAGCTAATACTGCAAAAATTGTGAAGAATGGTAGTTTAGTTTTACTCAGCCACTGAGTTACAGTTTTGTTTAAATTCATCTAGATAAAAAGCGTATTGAAAGAAAAAGATAATTATTCCCAATTTACTCCACGTTCATTAAAAGACAATGAAACCCATTCACCATTTTTTAAAACTTTTAGCTCGTTAAAGCCTATTTTTTTGAGTTTTGAGGCGGTTTCAGTAAAAACAGCATTTAATTCTTCCGGATGGTGTGCATCTGCATTCAGCATAATATCTATACCATGTTCATTTGCTAGAGTTAATATCCATTTAGATGGATAAGTCTCTACTGTTTTCTTCTTATAAATTCCTCTTGTGTTTACTTCGAGTATTACTTTTTCTTCGGCAATGGCTTCTAGCGTTTTTGAAACTTCTACCCTATACCAGTCTTCAAACTCCGAAAACAAAACACCTTGCTCTGCCTGAATTTTAATCTTATCTAAATGCCCCAATACATCAATTCCGTCTTTAAGCATTTCTCTGGTTAGCTCAAAATATTTGCTTACCATCGCTTTTACATCTCCATCAAAAATATCTTGTAAGCCTTCGAGGAACTTCTTATGCATTCCATCTATTTCGCAAAATCTACCATCTTCAAATACACCTGTGTAATGTATTGAGCCAATGGTATAATCTAGGCTAGCCTGTTTTATATGTTCAGATTGATTACTAATTACACCCGGAATATAATCCATCTCTAAGCCAGTATATATCTGAATTTGATCTCCGTATTGCTCTTTTAAGCCATTTATTTCTTTGAGATAATCTGGCAATTCTTCCATCTTCATGTTCCATGCGTGCCCGCCTTCAAAAGGGCAATGAGAAGAAAAGCCAATAGCGGGCATCTCTAAATCCAAAGCTTTTTCAACATAAGCTTCTGGTTCGAGTTTGCCGTCGCAGTAATAGCAGTGTCCGTGATAATTGGTCCAGGCCATATCTATTTTTTAAGTTCTAAAAAATCTTTTAGTCTCCCTTCAGTATCGTACATTTTAAAACTGAGGGAGTTATTGAAAATATTGATTGTAAAGTAATGATGTCCTCGATAGGTTTTAGCGCTAAACCATGCTCTTGCAGGTGCAAAGTCTTCTAGATTTCCTCCACCGCCACCTGCTTGCACGTAAATTACTCCATTTTCTTCATTTACTTGATTTGCTGCAATAGGTAGTGTTCTTTGGTAAGTGTGCAAATGGCCGAAAAACACCATATCTACACCGTATTTTTCATAAAGAGGCACTATTTTTCTTACCTCTAGATCTCCCATATCTGTCTGTTCTTCCCACGAATTGCCATAATCGTCTTCATCAGCAGAATAAGGAGCGTGATGGTGGCAAACAAATTTCCAATTTGCCTTAGAGTTTTTTAATTGCTCTTCTAACCAAACATACTGTTCTTCACCAGGAGCAAATTCTCCTTTTTGGTTACTGTCCAGCATAAAAAAATCGGCATTGCCATAAGTAAATTTATAATAACCTTCTGGTTCAGGCAATGCATGGTAACGATTGTACCAATATAAATCTGACTCGCCATTGCCTGCCACTGGAAAAACCGGAATCCGGCTATGGAGTTGAGTCATTCCACTAAAGTACTCATAATTCCATTGAAATTTTTGTCTTTTTGTACCTCCATCTGTTAAATCTCCAAGATTTAGGCAAAAATCTGGTCTTTCACCCCAAATCAGTTTAGCAACCTGATCGTTTATGTGCGGTCGGGCTTCTGTGTCGCCAATTACGGCAAAGGCAAAAGCTTCTCCATCTTCTACAGCTGTTTTAAAAGTTGATACTCCGGATTGAATTTCATTTCCTACTTCGTCTTTTAATGTAACCCGATAGAAATACTTTTGCCCAGATGTTAAGCCTGTAAGTGTCGCCTCGCCAATAAAATTTTCGAGTTCTGTTTTATCTTCTTTAATCAGATTTTCAGCCTTTACTTCTATCTTATTAGTCAATGGTAAAGAAGTGCCATATTCAATAGTTGCAGTAGTAGCTCGATCTGCTTCCCAAAGAATATTGATACTAGATTTTGTGGCATAATTTAAATAAGGGCCGGCTGTAAAATGGAATAAGTCTGGGTAGAGAATCCCTCGCTCTACCATTTTATTAAAAGTATTAAAACTACTGTGGATATCTTCTTTAGAAATGGCTTTATTATAAATTCGGAGAGATTTTACCAGATTACCTAAATCCATATAGGGCTCATTTTTTAAATAAGCAGCCAATTCTATTTGATTATTTATTGAGGTATTTTCATCCGATTGAGCTCTTTCTCCTACTGTTCTTTCTTCAAGTAAATTACCATTGTAATGCAGTCGCATTTTGCCAGCTTCATAAACTGCCACTACATGCAGAAAATTTCCAGACCAGAAATCTTCTACCTTTTTATTTATAATTTCACCATAGGGATTTTCCTCCGTTTTAAGCGAATAAACCAGTTCATCTCTATAGTAACCTAGTAGCCATTCTGGTTCTGTTTGTAGGCTTCTATCTTTTAAAGTAAGCAAAGCCCCAACCGGCTGATTCACATGAACCATTAACCATAGTTCGATGCTAAAATCACCTTGAGGAATTTTTACTCGCTCTAAAAAATTAATGAGTCTCTCTGTAGGCTCTTCTGAAAAGAAAAGCAGAGGAGTACTCTTGTATTCAAGCTTTTGAAACTTGTTTGCCGGATTATCTAACTTAGGGCCGGGATAGTTTTTGGCATTTCCGGGCAGGGTATAATCTGGCCAGAAATACCACTCTGCTACTGGTTTTACCTGTGCCGATAATTGTAAACAGAGTGATATAAATAAAGCTACTAAACTAAAAAATCTCATTGAGGCTGATGTATACCAATGATATCTAATAATTCAGGAAGGCTATAAATCAAATAATCAGGTTCTTCTTTTTCCAGATCTTCTTTTTTCCACGAACCGGTAGTAACAGCTACCACCATACCACATCCAGCAGCTCTTCCCTCTTGTATGTCTGAAACTGCATCACCTACTTTTATAACTTGTTTAGGATCAGTTACTCCAGCTTGTTCCATCAGATTTAAAATCATATCTGGATGTGGGCGACCGTTTTTCACTTCATCACTAGTGATAGAATAATCAAAAATACCATCTCTAACCCAGTTTAATCGGGTAAAAATGGTATCTGCTATTTCTCTGTTAAATCCTGTATCAATCCCAATTTTAATCCCACTACTTTTTAAAGCTGCCAAGGTATCTCTCACACCAGATTTCTCTGCCACAAAAGGACTGCTTTCGTAGTGATGTATCATTTTCTTGACGAAATTCTGATGGATTTCATCTACATACTTTTCAGTAATGTCATTCTGATTAGGCAATTTCATTTCCATAAGTTTCCTAATTGCCAATGGTTTAGGAAAACCTAATACTGTGTTGATAACAGGTATTTCAACAAAAATTCCCTCGTCTGCCAAAGCTTCCATAATCGCAATGCAAACATTATTTCTGTCTTTCACTGTAGTTCCTGCCATATCAAAAACTACTAACTGAATATCCATAATTAATCTGGTTAATTAATAATTAAAAGCTGATTGTAAGTTTTAATTCATTGTGCTAAGTTAATTGGATATTAAAAAGTTGTTTCTTTCCAGTATATACAAGACTTTACAGCCCTAATCAGTTCACGAAAGTCTTCTGGAAAAACATGACCGATATTACCTATGCGGAAAGTATCTGCATCTGAGACTTTTCCCGGATAGATTACAAAACCTCTGGTTTTTAAGAGATCATAGAATTGATTAAAATTATATGCGATTTCTTCTGGATTTTTAAATGCTGTGATGATGGGAGATTGCAAATAATCTGGCAAGAAAGTTTCGAAACCAGCTTCTCTCATACCCTCCACCAAAATTGCATGATTCTCTTGGTAACGCTCGTATCTTTTAATTACACCACCTTCTTCGTGTAGTTCTGCTAATGCTTGTACAAATGCTCTTACTGTATGTGTAGGTGATGTGTAGCGCCATTTTCCGGGATCATTCTCCATCGCCTCCCATTGATCGTATAAATCTAAAGCGAGTGATCTTGCTCTGCCTTTACACTTTTCTAATTCTGCTTTTTTAGCAATTACAAATCCGAAACCGGGTACACCTTGTATGCATTTATTTGCTGAACTAATTAGAAAATCAATTCCAGCTTCTATCATATCTATCGGAATACCACCAAAGCTGCTCATGGCATCTAAAATAAAGATTTTGCCATGTTCTTTGGCAATCTCAGAGATTCGCTCTGCTGAGTTTAGCATTCCTGTAGTGGTTTCGCAATGCACCAATGCTACATGTGTAATCCCCTGATCTTCTTCTAGAATTTTGGCGAGTTGAACTGGATTATGCTGTTCATTTTCTGGAGCTGAATAAGTGATGCAGCTTACTTTTAATCGCTCAGCTATTTGAGCAATTCTTCTTCCATAGGCTCCATTCTCTAATACAAGCAATTTAGAATTGGTAGAAGTTACACTTCCAATTACAGCTTCTACTGAGAAAGTGCCACTTCCTTGCATCAATACAGATGTGTAATCATCTCCTACTCCGGCAATTTCCAATAAGTCGTTCCTCACTTGCTGCACAATTTCTTTATAATCTTCATCCCAAGTGCACCAATCTCTTAACATGGCAGCTTTTACAGATTTACTTGTTGATAGTGGCCCTGGCGTTAACAGGTAATATGGATTTTCCGGATACATTTATCTCTATTATTAGATTTTGAATAGTAATTACGTAAATAAAACAGTTGTTCAATTTGAAGGTTTAAGGTAATAAAAAAACAGGGAAAGACTAATCGCCAATCCCTGTTGTTTACATAAAATTAATTTTTTATTCCCACCAGACTTTTGCCATCACAAATCTAGACTCATCTATACCTTGGCGTTGTACTGCTTCTTGATAGTTTGAAGCATTTAAACTTCGCTCAGGTGTAGGATATTCGAACCTGCTAGGGTAAGAACTATAGAAAGCATCTGGCCCCGGAACAATCACACTTGGAAACGAAGTTCTTTTAAACTCAAGGAAACCTTGATAGTCTGTATAGAGTAAAGAAATCCACTTTTGAGTAATGATGCTTTCTAATTCACCATCAAAAGCAACTCCATCTTGTGTAAGGTAATCTGCGGGCATCTCAGTCTCCCAATATTCGAATGAAGCTGTAATTCCTGCTTCATAAAATGCTTGCGCATCGCCAGCAATCCAACCATTTAAAGCTGCTTCTGCCAGAATAAACTGTACTTCGTCGTACTTCATAAGTAAGCCTTGTACCGAGTTTGGCTCAAAGTAAAACATATCTGCAAATTTTGAGAGATAAGCATCACCACCTTTATAAGTGTAAGCATCACCATCAACAATTCCGTTTTTCATCCCTGACCAAACTGGCGAGCCTTGTTCTACAGAATTAGCCGTTGGATTAAACCAAGTTTGCAAACGAGGATCGTCATAATCTACTAAAACACTTTCTAGCGTTTCCGACATTCTGTACTCATTAAAAGAACCCGAACGATAACCTCCGGCCTCAGTTACTGGCTTAACATTAGGCAATGAAGTAAGATAAGTTAAAGCTGCATTATCATCATTAGTAGAAATGATTGGGTTCACATCTTGATTATTAAATATCTGAGCAATTACTGATTCTGAAACCTCAGGTTTTACGTTTGACAACCTCAAAGCCACTCTTAAGCGAAGTGAGTTTCCAAACTTTTGCCATTTTGCAAGATCACCATCAAACATAATATCTCCATTCACAGGAACTTCAGTGCTATTTAACAAATCGTTTGCCTTGCTTAAAGAGTCCAAAATCGCAGTGTAAATCAGTTCTTGCTCATCATAAGTTGGAGTAAAATTGCCATCCAATTTACCCAAAGAAGCTTCTGAGTATGGCACATCTCCCCATAAATCTGTTAAAATCTGAGTTGCCCATGCTTCCATAATCATCGATACTGCTTGATAGCTTGCATTATCAATATTAGCAGCAATTTCATTCAATGTTCTGGCATCTCTAATGGTAAGGTATAACCTGTCCCAAGTGCCTTCTTGGCTCCCCCATTCAAACTGATCAAAAGAAGTGAACACGATTCTGGCTCCATATTGTGCCATTAAATTTCCTTCACTCCAAGCATTACCCACCATACTGTTAATCGGTTCTCTAATTAACCCAGTTAAAATCAACTCAGGATTATTGCCTACATTATCAGCAACATCTGGGTTTACATTATCGAAATCGTCTCCGAATTCGTCGCAGGCAGTTATTGAAAGTAAAGCAACAAATGCCAATAGTATTAGCTTTATATTTTTCATTTTTTGAATGATTCTTAAGTTGAGAGAAAGGAAATTAGAATTTGAAGCTGAAGTTTAATCCATAACTTCTTGTACTTGGGATAGACATGTCTTCTACACCGGGAACAACAGCACCACTGCCAGTATAAGAAAGCAATTCTGGATCACCATGATTGAAATCGCTCCATAATAATAGGTTTCTACCTACTAGAGAGACTTTCATACTTCTGATTGGCGTGTTTTTAAACCATTGTTTTGGCAGGTTATAACCGAGTCTTAACTCACGAAGCTTTACATAAGTAGCATCGTACATACCTTCAGACTCGTTTTCACGCTTGTATCTTTTATTGTGATATGCTGATGCAGCCACTATTACATCATTTTCTTCGTAGCCGATTACATTTCCTTCTCCATCTAACACTTCTTTTACACCATCGGCAATTACACCATCATTTAAATCGCCTCTTGGCAAACCACTATCTTTTATTCCCGGATGAGCTCCGCCAAATTCTACATCTCTTCCCCAAAGCGTTTCTACCACATTGCCAGAAGTAGCTGCAATTAATCTGGTAAGAGACATGAGCTCACCACCTTGGCGCCAGTCAAACAAAACACTTAGTGATAAATTTTTGTAGGTAAACTCGTTGGTGATACCCATAGTGAAATCTGGATTGTAATTACCCAAATAGCGCAGATCGTTTGAAGCAACTGGTAAACCTTCTCTTAAAATCAACTTGCCATCTTCGGTCTCAAGAAAACCTGTACCGTACATGTCTCCCATACTTCCACCAGACGTGGCTCTCAATGTTACCCGGTTAGAAGCCAAATCGTAAGGGGCATCCAAGTCTTGGATTTCGTTATCATTTTTAGCAAAATTGATAAATGTTCTCCACTCAAAACCTGTAGAAAGTCTTACCGGAACAGCAGACAACATCAACTCAACACCTCTGTTTACAATCTTTGCTGCATTAATGGTGCGTTGCGTGTAACCAGAAGTAATTGGAGTTTCTACCTGAATAATCTGGTTTTGAGAAGTGCTGTGGTAATAGGTGAAGTCTAAGCCTAAACGATCTCCAAAAAACCTCACATCAGCACCTACTTCGTAAGAGTTTTGGTCTTCTGGTAATATCTCAGATGAAGTTAAACTTGTGCTTTCTGTTACCACCAAATTGTCTCCCCATTGGTCACCAAAAGTGAATTGACTTTTGTCTGTTACAAAATAAGGATCAGTATCGTTACCCACATTTGCCCAACCAGCTCTCACTTTTAAGAAAGAAATCTCAGCCGGCAAAGCAAAAGCATCGGACAATACTGCACTTAAAGAAACCGAAGGATAAAAATATGAATAATCGATACCTGTAAGTAGTGCACTCGACCAGTCATTTCTAGCAGTAATATCTAAAAAGATCATGTTTTTGTAGGCAATCTGACCAAAGCCAAACAAACTGTTAATCTGCTTTCTTGGGCGGCTAATCGCAGACTTCAGCGCAATATCAGTATTGTTAAATGTATATACTTCTGGAATTACTAACTGATTGTTAGAGATCGCATGGAAATGATTGACTTGTTGCATTCTATTTCCACCAAAAGATGCGGAGAAGTACCAATTATCGTTTGCAACACTTTTCTTATAGCTCAAAAGGAAATCTGTATTAACTTCTCTATAATTGATTTTATCTTCTCTGTACTGACCATAAGGGAATCTTTGTGTACTAAATGCTCTTTTAATTTCCCTTAACTCATTAGAGTAATCTGTACCAGCTCTTACCATCAAACTTAGATCAGGTGTGATTTCATACAATGCCTGAACGTTACCGATAAACCTGTTTTTATCAAGCCCATTGGTGTTTTCGTACATGTTGAAATATGGATTGTCGTGGTAGTTATAATTGTAGTTGTATTGCTGTCTACCTTCTAATCCTTTCTGCCAATAATCTTGCAAAGAAGCCATATTTACTTGCTGTCCAAACCAAGTGAATAGATACATTACACTTTCAGTACCGTAGCTATTTGCATGGCGATGGTCGCTATCTGTTTTGATGTAATTGGCTTTTGCCTTGACGGTTAGTTTATCAAACAATTTATAATCTGCGCTTAAAAAGAAATTGTTTCTTCTTAAATCGGTATTTGGTGTAATACCCTTCGCATCCATATTGGTATAAGAAAGCCTGAAACTTCCTAATTCGTTATTACCGTGGATAGACACACTGTTATTTATGGTTCTACCTGTCTCAAAAAACTGATCGATTAAATCGCCATGATCTACAAAAGGCGTGGGTGTGATATCACCTCTTTTTACCAAGTTTACACCTTTAGGTCCAAATACATAGTTGGATGGATCGTGCACATCACCACCTCTTACACCATTGGCTGTTGGCGAGTCAAATTGTTTAATGAGCTGACCATCCATTCTTGGCCCCCAGCTTTCGTCCACACCATCGTAAGTACCATTGCCAAAGCCATCAGTAAAGCTAAACTCTTCATTTTTACCTTGACCATACACTCTTTGGTATTCAGGAGAAGCCAACACAGTTTCAAAAGTGATGTTAGAGTTTACATCAACTCCGAATTTTGCGCCGCCTTTACCACTTTTAGTTGTAATAAGAACTACACCTCCAGCTCCTCTTGCACCATAAAGTGCAGTTGCTGTTGCACCTTTTAGCACAGACATCGAAGCAATATCGTCTGGATTAATTTCGGCTGCTCCATTACCGTAATCCAATTTCATGTTATCGGCAATGCCAGAAGAGTTGGTTCTCATGTCTGTATTGTTATTGATAGGAATACCATCTACCACAAACAATGGTTGGTTTTTACCTGCCAATGAAGACTCACCACGAATAATAATTCTTGAAGATGCTCCTAAACCAGAACTACCATTAGAGACCTGAACACCCGCTACTTTACCAGAAAGTGCATTTACTAAATTGGTTTCTCTGGCTTCTGTAATATCATCTCCCTGCACTTCTTGTACTGAGTAACCAAGTGCTTTCTTTTCTCTTTCGATACCGAGAGCAGTTACTACCACTTCTTTTAGTTCAGTGTTATCTACTTCTAATTGAAGATCGATGGTAGTTTGGGCTCCTACCAAAATCTCTTGACTCTCGTAGCCTACATAAGAGAAAATGAGAATGTCTTCGTCTGAAGCAACATTTACCTTGTATTTACCATTAAGGTCACTGACTGAACCTCTGGAAGTACCTTTTACAAGAATACTTACCCCTGGAAGCACCTCGCCATTACTTTCTGTAATTGTTCCGGAAATTGTTCTATCCTGTGCAAGGATTGTAATTGGAGAGCATAATAGAAAAAATATGGTAACAATTTTTAACAAACAGTTACCACCACTTAGTAGTGAGTTTTTCATAAATTTGAATGTTTTTAATGAATGGGAATTTGTTAAAACACAATTATTTAGGGGTTAAACTTTCCTCATTACTTAAGTTAACCCTGGATAATTTTCTGGCCTGAAGATGTTGCCGCATTTTCAGGCCTTCTTTTTTTAATTAGTCGGCTGAAAGAGTATTACAAATTTGCTAATTTGGGAGGTTGCTTATTGTGGAGAAGGCTTTATAAAATCTTTAATTTCTTAGAATATGCGTACAATTTAAGTACAATCAATTAACATTACCAAAACAAATGATTAATATTTGGTATTTAAAATTGGCTATTTAAGCAATTCTCGGATGTTTTCTTCTGCTAGTCCAAATGAGAGTGTCATTCCATTCCCACCTAAACCAGAAATGATATGCACTCCGTCTTCTACTTCATCTCTAAAAAATAATCCATCCGTGTGTTTTGCATAAACTCCAATCCATCTCTTTGTTATTTGTGGATTTTGCAAATGATACACTTTTTCTAATTGCGTCAATATTTCTTTATTAATCTGCTCATCAATAAACGGATCAACATGGCTGCCATAAGTGTGTGAATCGCCTACAATAAATTCACCATCTAAAGTGGCACTTAATAAAACATGTATGCCATGCTTTATCGCCTCTGATGATTCTTCATTCAATTTGCTTGAAAGCTCTTCTAATGACATACAATGTCTAAAAGATGCATAGTGCATTAATGTAAGTCCACCAGAAATGGTTGGTAAGTTTTCTGGCACTTTGTTATCTGCCTTTACCTTCATCATTTGCAATTTACACTTAAGCATATTTTGCTTTGCGAAGGTTTCAGGATATAAAATAGAAAATTCATCGCCACTACAGATAAATACTTTTTTTGCTTTCCACATATATCTACCTGCTAATACATAAGGCATTTCGATACGAGAAACTGCCTTGCCATAGATAATTTGAACATTGTATTTTTCTGTGAGCAATTTGGCAATGGCAGCAATAGCTTCTAATGGATTCACCTTCATTTCGGTAGTGCTACTCAATGCTCCTTTTATATGATCTGACACATAATTGCCCAACTTCTCTTTTACCTTTTTAGCAGAATCTATTTTGCAGTTATAACCATAGGTAGATGCATTTTCGTAAAACTCTGCCATTACATTCATTTCTTCTTCACTGCATGCAAGTAGCATTGAGCCGTTTCTATTTAGCCAAAAGCCAGCTTCAGCCGCTAAGGTTTGCCAAATTTTACGACTTTTTAGCGCTATGTTAAGCGCCGTACCTGGAGCTTGTCCTATCGGCCAAATTAAACCAAAATTCCTAACAGAAGCTCCAGTTGCTTGCATGTCTTTTTCAACCACAACTACTCTGTATCCAGCTTTTGCTGCAATGTATGCATGTGCTAGCCCTATAATACCAGCACCTACTACCAAAATATCCGTTTCCTGTGTTTGCATCTCCGTTTTTTAGGTATTTTGCAAAAAACTCATAAAATGCCATAAAAACAGACTTGCTCGTTTTATTAAATTATGAATAACTTATTAAGTAATTTTAAATCAGTCGAACATTAATACCCTTAATAATCGTTTAACTAAAAACTGCTTTACAATTAGCCTATCCTTAATTTTTTTTAAATGACATTTTTTAAACAAGATACAATACAAAACCTTACTATGAATCATAGAATGATTTACCTCTTAGCAGCTATTTTACTGGCGGGACTTGGCATATATTATTTTTTATTTGAGAGAACTAGCAGCAGTTGGTGGATGATACTTTTAGGCGGAGCAGTCTTTAATATGTATCTGGCATGGAACACGCGAAAAGAAAACTCGTAAAAACACTTAGACAATAAAATTAAAACAATACTTAATTGTATATATCTTATAAGAGAGTGAATTTCTAGTTCATTATTTTGTTATAGTACAAATCATTATCAATATTCACTTTAGTGAACTATACTAATTTTGCGACTCGCAATAAGTATTTTTAACAATAAACCTAAAGCACTTTGAATAATCTCACACAAAACTCAGTAAAGCCTGTAAATTTTAGTAAGATTTGGGAAAACTCAGGAGGTAGAAAAAAGTTTCTGGTAGATTTACTTCGTTCGATTGTAGATGGCCTTAAAAACTACCCTGTGCTTATTGATGATGCAGTTAATAAAAAGCAATACGAAGAATTAAAGAATACTGCCCATAAGTGCAAATCTTGTATAAACTACCTTTTTCACGAAGAGCTGAATAACTTGTTAGAGTCATTAGAAGAAGATGGCAAGCAAAAAAATATAGACGCAGCTACTACTGAAAATAACGTAAGACTTAAAGTAGTAACCAGTGCTATTCTTCCTGTTGTTCAACAACACCTCAATCAACTAGAGAGATTATAAGAAAGAGCGATACACTCTTTCGTTTCCGGCATTGTCTTTCACTCTCAGCTCCAAATTTCCTTTTAGTGGTTTGCTTTTATCGAGTCTTTCAGACCAGATAAGACCTTTACGATAATCGTATTGCATAAGCAACCACTCTCCATTAATAGTAGCTCGGAAATCGCTAATTCCAGAAAGACCATCGCCAATTCTACAAACAAAGTTGGATGCATCTCTTCTAATTACTCTTAAAGAAGGCATCACTTTATCTTGTAAGAAAACAAACCTACCGAAACTTCTGGTTTTAAAGGTGATTTTTCCATTTTTCCATTCTCCACCCACATAACTCGGATGATTTCCTTTGCTTAAACTATAAATCTGGTAGCTATTATCTATTTCTCCATTAGTCGGTTTTATAGTGAATGATACTGGCGCAAACAATGGAACATTTTCATCACCGAAACTATAAACTCTGTGATCTGCATCTGTGCTCATTTCTAGATACAAGGTATCACTTAATGCGTTTTGAGGTACGCTTACCTCTGCTATGTCATTAAAATAAGTCGTGTTGGCAAAAGGCATAATGGCATTCACATAGTTATTCTTAATCACTTTTGAATTACAAATAACTGAATCTGGCAAGCCCAACCTCATATCCCATGTAAAAAAGTTTTCTCCATTCACTTTATAATCTGCTTCGATTTCTACTGGCTCGGTTTCATCTTTCAAGTAAACCATCGCTGTAGGAGAATAAGCCGAAAACACATAAGTATTTTCAGTAAGCAAATCATCGTCTGTTTTAGGCAATGGCACTGCTGGTGTAATATTTTGAGGCGCTCCTTGTAGATTTAATTCAATTTTAGAATGATTATCATAAGAATCGTATAAATGAATAGTAACCTTATAAAAACCCGATTCTGGTACTGTAAAATAACCGCTAGAAGGACTATTATCGTAAAAAGGTAACAAGTTTCCATCTATCTTATAGCATCTTTGAAAACGCTTATAAGTCTTTTGCCAAGTTTTATAATCTACAAAAAGGTTAATCATTCTAGTAACCTCAAATGGTACTAAACCAACCTCATGGCGGTAAATTTCTTTACCATTTATCTCCATAACCACTTTTTTAATACCATAAGTATTACTGGTCATATCGGCTCTATCTATCCCTTGAAACTCAATACCAACAGTGCCATGCGCCTTAACTACTGTCTTGTTTGAATAGGTATTACCACTTCGGTAAAGAGGTAATTCAAGCCTACCGAAAACACCATTAATTCTACTTTCTGGATTTTTAGGAACTATGGCAACTCTAGAAGCTATGGGTGCTATGTTGTCTCTAATTTCATCAAAATCGTACTTTAAAGGGTCGATTACTGCATCATCGTTTCTTCTTATTTCGAAGTGCAAGTGTGGCCCGCCAGAGCTACCAGTATTACCAGAAAAAGCAATTACATCTCCCTTTTTGTAGCGAAACATATCTTCATCTGGAAAGATATCAATCTCAAATTCTTCTTCTTCGTAGTGTTTTTCAAGTGTGTAGCGTTCAAGTCGATCGTCGAAGCTCTTTAAGTGACCATATAGTGTCCTTGACCCATCTTTATGTTGCATATACAAAGCCCTGCCATAACCTCTGGTAGATATTTTTATTCGATAAATATATCCATCTTCAGCAGCATACACAGGTAAGCCTTCAACTCCTTCCGTTTTAATATCTAAGCCTCCATGAAAGTGACCAGGACGTATTTCGCCCATATTACCAGCCAAAAAATTCTGCTGCCCCGGCTTTATGGGAAAAAGATAATTAAGTTCTGGAGGTTTGGGAGCCTGTGCATTTAAATATGCTGGTGCTAAAACAAAAAATAGAATTACTATTCTTGAAATTGCTTGTAAAAAAGATGAAAAAGAAAATCTGGCGCGACACTTTATAATCATTCCGAAACAAGAAAAGATTTAAAAAAATGAGTTGATGAAATTATTAAAAAATTGATACCTCAAAGAAAAAATTAATACAATCTCAAAGATTTATTTGTGATCGTATAACGATTGCAAACTTAATACTTAATTTTAACCTTTACTTTTTAGTTGTAATTTTCATACAACTTTAAGCAATGAATAAGCCAGGCTGTTTTACTAATAACCAAATGATTTTATAACACTAACTACTAAAAACATGAAAACAATACATAGCATTATTATTACAAAAACAGCTTCCTATCGGGCTTGAGCTTCCTAAATTTTCAATTAAAACAAACTATTAGTCTTTTATTGCATGCCTAAGAATATTGCTTTAGCAACATTTTGGTTTTGTTTTTTGCTTTTGCCTCAGTGGGTTAAGAGTCAGTCGATTCCTGCAGATGAAGAAAATGTGCCTTATCTGGTTACATTTGGGAAACAGGCAGAAAGCAGTTTTGGTGACAATGACAACCAACAAGTATTTTTTATAAATATTCCAGCAGAATACCAAAAGCCATTTTTTATAAGAGTTTTTGATCCCGATACTGGCGGATCGATTGACGAACAAATCGGAGAATTTGATACCCAAACCAATTTTTCTATTTACGGTGGTAGCGGCACTTTTACAAACAGAGATACCTATAGAGCACCCCAACAAAGTGGCACCTTGTTAAGTAGCAGAACCTTTAGTAGTAATCCTGCTAACGATGGCCAATGGTTTAGCTTTGGGCCTTTTAACCCACTACAAGGAGAAAAGGTAAACGAAATGGAGGGTTATATCTTTAAAATTGCCTGCACCGGTCTACAAGGTAATGATGGCAACCTTTATAGATATTTTGTAAGCACAGATCCAAATGTAAATCGCAGTGTAGAAGGGGCAAATGCATTTACCTATCAGTATACTTTTAGACTACCTGAAACTCCTGGCGAAACGGTGCACATTTATCCGTATGTAACTAAAGATGTAGTCTCTATTAAGCAGTATAATTACGATTTTGATAATGATGGCTTAATACATATTGTCTCTGTGAGTAAGAATGGAGAGGCTATGGCTGAGTCTGGCAATGGTGAGTGGCAAAACAGCACTCATATGATTACTAAAGAGGAACAAAACACTTCGCTTGACATCAGATTTATCAAGTCTAAAAGCAGTACAAATACCAATAATAATATGGTGTTTTACATTACCAACCAGTATGGAGTACAACTTCCTTTTTACACCATACCAATTGGCGGAATTCCGAGATATAAATATAAAATCTCAGTAAAGAGAATAAACAGGAACTAAAAAAATATTTAGCTCCTGTTTGATCTATATATGCTACTCAACAACTACAACTAAAAAATGTCCGTTTTCCCAGAACTTGTCTTTGTTCAGAATTCTTAATTCAGAATATTCTCCTTTGTTAATTTGGTAAGAAGAAATATCATGATTGGTAAGCATTCTTTTTAATACTCCGGGAATTCTGATGCTAGAAGTACTATCAGAATTTACTTGAAGAAACATTTCCATTTCTTCTCTGCTATAGCTTTCGGCTTTTTCGTAAGACCATTTGCCACCTCTTTGCAAAAGTCCGTCACCTGCTAGGTCTGCCAAAGTACCCCAAGCTATAAATGCATCAGGGAAATATTCATCATTTTCTACAATTGGGGTTTCAGAGAAGCTGGCATATTCTGCTGCCACTTTCTCCTCATTTGCTTTAATCTCTTGAGAGTTATACAACAGATACTTTCTGTTACCTTGATGAAAGCTACCGCTATCACCATCTTCATAGGAGACTAAATTACTCTTAGTACTACTAACAAAAGTGCTTTGTGAGTGAGAAATTAAAGACACACACAACGCTGAAAAAAGAGTAATTATAAAAGGAAATTTCATTTGTGATAAAATTTGTTTACAAAAGAAATTTAAAATTTAGTGCCAAAACCCTTATAGGGGCTACAGGCGCTGTAAGGGGGTAAAATTACAAAAGCAATCGTTTACATTCCCAACAAAGTGTGGAAAGTTTCCACAACTTTTAAAGTCATATAATTTCATGATAAATGTCATTATAAATGGTTTCTAGCTTCTGTTACTTTACTAACTTAAGAATATAGTGCTATTTATGGAAAAAAGAATTATTATAATTGGCGGTCTTTCTGCAGGTCCTTCTGCTGCTGCAAAAGCAAGGAGAACAGATGCTAATTGTGAAATCTTACTGTTTGAAAAAACAGACAAAATTAGTACAGCTACTTGTGGTATTCCTTATGCTCTATCTGCAAAAGAGAATAAGCTAGATAAATTAAGTGTAGTAGATGCTGAACTATTAAGAAGAAGATTTAACATAGAGGTATATTTAAATGAAACTGTAATTGATATCGACACAACTATGAGGGAGGTGATTACTTCTTCTGGGAGAAAATACCAATATACAGAATTGATTTTTGCTACCGGTGCATCAGCATATACTCCTCCTATCAAAAATATTGAAAAGTGTAATAATTGGAGCCATTGTAAATCTATTACAGACCTCAAAAAGATTTATGATGACAAGGTTTTAGAAACCGCCGAACATATTACTGTGTTGGGTTCAGGTCTTATTGGTATAGAAATTACCGAAAACCTCTGCAAAGCAGGCAAAAAAGTAAGCCTTATTGAATTACAAGATGATGTGCTCCCGATATGGGACACAAAATTCAGTAAAATGGCTTATAATGTACTTAAAGAGCAAGGTGTAGACATTAGAACTGGAACCATTATTTGTGGTATTGACCCTACAAATAGAGAAGTACAACTAAATGATGGCAGCATCATTAAGACCGATTATTTGCTCGTATCTGTTGGATTAAGACCAAATACAGAGTTGTTACTTGCCGAAGGTGCAGAACACTTAAAAAACGGTGCTTTAATCGTAGATGAGTACATGCGCACTACCTTACCTCATGTATATGCGGCAGGAGATTGTGCCAGTATTAAAAATCAAATTACGAATGAGCACGATTACTTCCCAATGGGTACACACTCTAATAAAGGTGGTAGAGTTGCTGGCGCAAATGCTGCTGGAGGTAATGAAGTATTTAAAGGAGCCTACAACACAACCATTGTAAAAATATTCGACTATACCTTGGCTAAAACCGGTATGACTGCTAAAATGCTTAGATCTAAAAATATCGCTTTTGAGTCTAGCTTTTTTGTTACTACCGCCACGCCCTCTTTTTACCCAAACCCGACCGATTTATTTATAGAGATATTTTACTCTCCTGATAACAAAACCATACTTGGTGCAGAAATTTTTGGAGAAAAAGGTGTTGATAAAAGAATAGATGTGTTAAGTACATGCATTTATGCTAAGTTGAAAATGGACGACCTGCCACAATTAGACTTGGCTTATGCTCCTCCTTATTCACCTGCAAAAGATGCGGTAATTACATCTGGTTTTATTGGCACAAGAGACATTGCAAAAAGTATTGAAGATATAGACCCAGTAAACCTAAAATTAACTTTAGAGGAGCTCAATGCTGATAACCAGCTCTTTATTGATGTTAGAAATCCTGAAGAGTTATATAAGCAAGGTATTATACCAGGAGCTAAAAATTATCCTTTAGACGAATTGAGACTGAGATTAAGTTCAATCTCAAAAGAGAAAGATATAATAGTGTATTGCCAAAAAGGATTGAGAGGCTACGTTGCCGCTTTGATATTAAAAGCCAATGGGTTTAAAAATGTAAAAAACCTTGCTGGAGGATTTATCACTTGGAAAATGCTGAATGCACCAACAGAAGCTTACTTAAATGGCAACGGTAATGGCTACAAGAAAATAATAAAACAAGATACAAACGGGCTTACTATTCAAAAAATGGAGTAAGCCCAAAAGCTTATTTACCTAATTATCACTTACCGATTTTTCAAAAAATTCACTGGCAGATGCTTCATTAATCATTTGCTCAGATAGTTCTTTGCCCAAATACATATCAATAAAATAGTGAGCTACATACAAAAGTGGAGTGAGTACTACTGCTACAAAAAACTTATATATATAATTGATAATACCTACTGCTATAACTTGCTGTAAAGACCAGTTGCCAAAAACATAAAAAGCGATTCCTAACACCACGAAACTATCAATAAACTGAGAAATAAGCGTGGAACCAGTGGCTCTCAGCCAAATTTTAGAGCTACCAGTAAATTTTCTCAGCCATTGAAAAGTAAATACATCTACTAGCTGACCTAATAAAAATGCAGTAAGCGAACCGATGATAATTCCCAAACCTTGTCTGAAAATTGTAGAAAATGCAAAGTCTATATTAAATGGATTTCCATCAGCATCTACACTATTTACATCCAA
The DNA here is from genome assembly GCA_002729595.1 of Thalassovita sp. Taxonomy (GTDB): domain Bacteria; phylum Bacteroidota; class Bacteroidia; order Cytophagales; family Flammeovirgaceae; genus Chondrinema. The sequence continues at coordinate 18,688 of PBYL01000364.1, forward strand.
CCAGAATTGTGCTGGTGGTAAATCAGTTACAATCCATATCACTATAAACATATAGGCAATAAATGCTGCTGTTAAGAATGATATTCTCCTCACTCCTCCTTTCCCAAAATACTCATTAATTATATCGGTGGTAATAAATACTACGGGCCAAATCATTACCCCTGCGGTAAGGTTAAAATCTAGAATAAATTCACCAAATAAATGGATTTGTGCAGGCTCTGTTCCCAGCAGCGCTTCTAGCGAAAATATCTTTACGCCTACGACTTCGGCTAGTATGGCATTAGTTAGAAAAATACCGCTTAAAACGATAAAAAGGGTATTTCTTTTATCTTTTATAAATGAGAGTGACTTTTCGCTATTCAATTTTTTACTTACTTTAATATTTCTTTAAACTATTAAAAACAAATCTAATCATTAAGCATTCTTAAAAAAAGGAAGTTTATTTCTCTAATAGAAATGATCAGCTTTCTAATTAAAAGCTCAAGTAATCTTATGATTAAAATCATATTTTAAACTTGCGTATGTAAATATATTTAAGACATAAAATTACTATTAAACCATTTTAACCAGTAAGCAAATGAGCACTATAAAAAAAATACTCGTCCCAACAGATTTTTCTACTGAAGCAAACAATGCATTAGCGGTAGCAGTAGAAGTTGCTGATAGAATTAATGCAGAAGTAACCCTCCTTCATATAGTTGATATTCCATACGTTGGCCATGAAGATAACATTGGCATTATGGGTTATACCGAAGATCATGCAGAAAACCCTGAGTTTTACAAACTGTACATGGAAAAACTCATGGAAACTACAAGAGGTAAAATTCAAGCACTTAAAGACCAATATCCACATAGTACTATAAAAGAGCATGTTGTGTTTGATTCTTTCCAAAAACACATGGCTAAATTTGTTGTAAAAGACCAAACTGACTTAATCGTAATAGGCTCTAAAGGTGCTAGTGGCATGGATGAGGTATTTGTTGGATCTAACACTGAAAAAGTGATTAGATACTCTAAAGTACCTGTACTTACAGTGAAGCATTATCCTGATGGTTTCGACCCAAGAAAAATTGTATTTGCTTCTAACTTTAAGAAGGTGCCTGAAAAAACAATTGCTGCATTAAAGAGCTTCCAGGAAATTTTTATGGCAGAATTGGTGTTTGTAAAAATAATAACACCTAACACTTTTGAAACAACACCAGATACACTAAAAATAATTAACGATTTTGCTAAAAATCATGGGTTTGAAGATTTCAAAGCAGAAGTTTTCAATTACTTTACAGAGGAAGAAGGAATTAGAGCATTTGGACATGATATAGGTGCAGATATTTTGGCTATGAGTACACATGGCAGAACAGGTATTTCTCACTTATTATTTGGCAGTATTGCAGAAGAAGTTGCTAACCATGCATCTATACCTGTATTAACTTTTAATGATCACTTCAACGAAAACGTTGATTAATCAATAAATAGCTTTATAAGTATTAAGTTCCAATCTTAATCCTAAACACTTTAGACCGTCTATTCCTACAGGCGGTCTTTTTTTTTGTGCCTTTCATCAAAATTCCACTCCCATAAGCACTAGATAAAATCCGCTCAACTAGTGTATTATACCATCCATAATAATTCACACAAAAAACATAGGGTTTAGCTGAACAATCGCAATTAGCAATGCCGTATAGTAAGCTGATTATCTATCTCAGAAATACATCTTATTACACTGCACAATCTACTTTATCCTAATAATTCACTCTTAAATTTCTTATTCTAAAATTTATCTCATGAGAAAAAATAATTTAAGCAAACTCTTCAAAAGCAAGGGTAAGTTTCAATTAGGTAATGTAAAAAGTTATACAAGAGGTTTTGTAAGCTCCATTAAAAACTATGAGAATATGCTTCTGGAAGATGAAATCGCTCAACTTATCAAAACGAGCAGAATACTAAGAAAATAGCCCTCATTTTTTTCACATTACAACACAAACACTATTTACCAACTCTATGTGTCAGATTAATAAGTATTTTTTATCACTATCATTTCTTTTTATAAGCTTCTATGCTTTTTCGCAGCAAAGTTATACTATTAGCGGATATGTTAAAGACGCCGGAACAGGCGAAGAACTATTAGGTGTAACCGTATATGTAGAAGAAATAAAAAATGGAGTAGTTTCAAATCCCTATGGGTTCTACTCGCTTACCCTTAAAGAGGGAGAATATAACATTACTTTAAGCTTTATCGGATATGAAACTTTAAAAAAGCAAATTACACTTAACGAAAACCTATCGCTCAACCTCGAATTAACAGAGTCTAGTACAGAGCTAGAAGAGGTAGTTGTAGAAGCCGAGCAGGAAGATCACAACGTACAAGATCTTTCTATAGGCAAATCAGAAATTAATATCGTACAGGTTAAAAACCTGCCAGCACTGTTTGGTGAGCCAGATATTATTAAAACAGTGCAAATGCAGCCTGGTGTTTTAACTGCTGGCGAAGGTACTTCTGCTTTCTTTGTTCGCGGTGGTAGTGCCGACCAAAACATGATTTTGCTTGACGAAGCACCTGTTTATGACCCTTCGCATTTCTTTGGTTTATTCTCTGTGTTTAATGCCGATGTTATTAAAAGCTCTGAGCTTTACAGAGGTGGTATTCCAGCGCAATATGGAGGTCGCTTATCATCTTTACTCGATATTAGAACAAAGGATGGCAATGCCAACAAACTCTCAGGAGCAGGCTCTATTGGATTATTAGCAAGTAAATTTATGCTAGAAGGCCCCATTGCTAAAAACAAAAGTTCTTTTATAGTTTCGGCAAGAAGGTCTTATGCAGATGTAGTTGCCAAAGCTGTTGGGCAAAATATTCCGGTTTACTTCTATGATTTTAATGGAAAAATTAACTGGAAACCAAACAACAAAAATAGATTCTTCCTCGCCGCTTATCTTGGCCGAGATGTAATCAACTTTAACGATGGAGGTATTGGCTGGGGTAATAAAACCACCACCTTCCGTTGGAATCACCTATTTAATGAGCGATTGTTCTCCAACACTACTTTTGCTTTTAGTGATTTTGATTACAAGTTGTTTTTGGATGATGATGTACAAGGTTTCGAGTGGACTGCCAACATGCAAGAAGCTACTTTGAAAAAAGACCTTACTTTCTTCCTAAATCCATCTAACGAAATAAGCTTTGGTGCTTCAGCTACCTACAGAAGGTTCTCACCAGGTAGAATTGAGCCTAAAGGAGAACATTCCATATTTGCCAGAGTGCAGCTAGACAAGCAGTATGCAATGGATTATGCTCTGTATCTTGGAAACACGCAAAAAATCTCAGATAGATTCTCTTTGCAATACGGACTTAGGTATTCTATTTTCCAGAGTGTGGGAGATCAAGAAGTTAAAATCTACGAAGACCCGACAGACAATGTAAACATCAATATTGTTGAAATTCGAAAATATGATCAGTTTGAGCCTATCAAAACTTTTCATAACCTCGAACCTAGATTTTCTGCCAGATACACGCTTAATGAAAGTAGTTCTTTAAAGGCGTCTTACCAGAGAATGGTGCAAAATATCCACCTCATAGCCAACTCTACAGTGCCGATTCCATTTAATACTTGGGCACCAAGTGGTACGTATTTAGAACCTCAAAAGGCTGATCAGGTAGCGATTGGTTACTTCAGAAACTTCGAAAACAACACTTATGAGTTTTCTGTAGAAACCTATTACAAGGAGATGAATAATGTAACTGATTTTGCAGATAACGCTCAGGTTTTCTTTAATGAGGATTTGCCAACCGAGTATAGACAAGGTACTTCAGACTCTTATGGTGTAGAATTCAACCTCAAGAAAAACGAAGGTAGGTTAACCGGATTTGCTAGTTATACTTGGTCTAAAACAAACAGAGAAGTGCCAGATGTAAATAACAATCAGCCATTTCTGGCAAATTACGACAGAAGGCATTCCTTCAATCTGGCAGCTACCTATCAGCTCAACCAATATTATACATTTGGTGCAAACTTCGTGTACTACACAGGTAGACCTATTACCTTACCTACTGGCAGATATGAGTTCGATGGTTATAACATGGATTTAATTAGCGAAAGAAATGGATATAAACTTGAAGACTTCCACAGGCTTGATCTTTCTGTAACTAAAGAAGGCAAAAAGAACAATAGCAGAAAATGGAAAACTTCGCAGAGTCTTGGAATTTATAATGTTTATAACCGCAGAAATCCATTTACAATCTACTCTAGAACCAAGCAAGACGACGATGGCGAGATCATCGGCGATGGTTCTGAAAAGGAACTTAGAAAGGTTTCTCTTTTCCCAATTCTGCTATCATACGCATGGAGAGTAAGATTCTAGTAATTAACAATATTGATAAAAAGATGAATATTATGCTTAAGCAATTAATTTATATATCTGTGATTTCTTGGTTGTTAGTAGCTTGTAACAACCTTGAGCAAACTGTTACACCAGACCTTAATCAAATTGAGGCTAAAATTGTAATTGAAGGTTTAATTACCAATGAGTTAAAAGCTCAAAAAGTAATTATTAGCAAAACTGCAGGCTTTTACACTTCTGGCTCTACTGAGAAAGTAAGCGATGCTGATGTGATAGTGGAAGACAGCGATGGCAACTTATTTACTTTCGAAGAAGATACCGAAACTCCTGGTTTATATACTGCCGAATTTGCTGGTGTAATTGGCAAAACTTATTCACTTACTGTAAATGTAGATGGTGAGCTGTATGAAGCCTCTGAGGAAATGTTTAGAGTAACCACTATTGATAGTCTCACTTGGGAAATTGATGAAGACGAGAAGAAGGATTTAGAAGAAGACGATGATGACAGTGGTGAATTTTATGATGTATTGCTATTTACAAAAGAGCCTCAAGAAACAGAAGATTATTACCTATTCAAATTTTATAGAAATGGTGATATAGATAATGAAGACAATCAGGAAGTGTATTATTCTGATGATGCTATTCTAGATGAAGCAATTGAGGGTTTAGAAGCAGTTTCGTTTTATGCACTCAACGATTCCATTACGGTAGAAGCTTACAGTATCACTAGACAAGCTTATCTGTTTTATTCCGATATGCAATTATTGTTAGATAATGATGGAGGAATTTATGGACCTATTCCAGCTAACCTAAGAAATAACCTGAGTAATGATGCCTTAGGTTACTTTCAGGTTTCGGCTGTAGACAGAGAGTCTATCATTGTAGGGAAATAATCTAAAAGCTAATAATCCTGTGACTTGGAATTCTGTCACAGGATTATTTTCATCTATCTACCTCACCCATTACAATATCGATTGAACCGATAATGGCAACAAGGTCGGCAAGCATTACACCTTTACTTAATTCTGGAAGAATAGATAGGTTTACATAAGAGCAAGAACGCGCTTTTACTCTCAAAGGCACTTCTTTATTTTTTCTGGCTCTAAAATAGAAACCTAATTCACCTTTCGGGCTTTCTCCTCTAAAGTATAAATCTGTATTTTCTTTAGGCCATATTTTTCTTGGAACTGCAGCTTGGGGATCAAAATTACGATCTCTTTTATGTTCTCCTTTTAACTTCTCTAAACATTGAGATATAATCTTGAGCGATTCATAGCACTCTAACACACGCACCTGAGTTCTATCCCAACAATCACCTTTTGTACCCATCTCCCCTTTTCCTATTGGAATATCAAAATCTATCTCAGGATAAACCGAGTAGCCATCTACTTTTCTAAGATCATACTTTAAACCACTACCTCTAAGCATTGGTCCGGTTACCCCATAGTTAATAGCTAAGTCTAAAGGCAACACACCTACATTGGCAGTTCGCTCAATAAATATCTTATTGCTAACGATTAGCTGTTGTAGTTCCAATAGCTTCGGTTGCATATACGCTACAAATTCAGAGCATCTTTCTTCAAAGCCTAGAGGCAAATCGTAATACAAACCGCCAATCCATATATAATTGTACAGCATTCTTGCGCCACAAGTCCACTCTAATAGTCTCAGAATGTGCTCTCTATCTCTCATCATCCACAGAAATGGAGTAAATGCGCCTATATCAAGTGCATAAGTACCAACCGCCACGAAATGAGAAGCCAAACGATTTAACTCTGCAACTAACACTCTTATGTACTCTACTCTCTTAGGAATTTTATCTGTTATACCTAAAAGCTTCTCCACTCCCATTGCATAAATATGCTCAGAGTTCATGGCTGCCACATAATCCATTCTATCCACATAAGGAACCGTTTGGTTATAAGCCATTGATTCTGCATGCTTTTCAAAACAGCGGTGTAAATAGCCCAAATGCGGAACTACATCAACTATATACTCTCCATCTGTTAACACTTCGAGCCTAAGAACTCCGTGAGTAGATGGGTGTTGTGGTCCGATATTAAGCACCATCTCATGAGATTGTAAATCTTCTGGTGCATAATAGCTTGCTTCAGACTTATTTAAGTTGTCTTTATGATATATGTATTGTACTTCTTTCTTCATTCAAACAGAATTTGCCATAAAGATAAGAACCCTTATTAAAAAGGGAAACTTATTATTTCTCAGATTTTTATATGAGGTATTGTCCCATATCAACAAATAAAATCTCAATAATTTCATTATAATTGCAAGCATATTTTACTAGCCAATTTTTTTATATTTTTTAGAATGGACGCTTTTTTTGAGATATTAAAATTCACCCTTCCATCTGCAGTAGCTTTATTCGGTGTCTACATGCTTTTTAAAACAAGCCTAGAAAACTTACTGGAGTTACAACACATGAATAAATCTAGTGAACAAACCAAAGAAGTTCTACCACTACGCTTACAGGCTTACGAAAGAATAATTCTTTTACTTGAGAGAATTACACCTAACAACCTGATTGTGAGACTAAATGACAATGGATTCAACGTGGTACAATTCCAAAACCTTTTAGTGCAGGAAATTAGAGAAGAGTTTAACCATAACTTGTCTCAGCAAATTTATATGAGCAATGAGGCTTGGGAAATTACAAGAAAAACCAAAGAAGAAATTATCGCTCTAATAAATGAATCTGCCAAAGATTTGAATAAAGAAGCCCCATCGATAGAACTTTCCAAAAAAATATTTCAAAATGTTCTTGATTCTCAGAACGATTTAGTGAGTAATAACCTTCAGTTTATAAAGAGTGAAGTAAGACAACTTTTTTAATCTCATCTTTATATGAAAGTCAGTATAGAAAACTACAGGGTTTATCATACACATTTAAATCCAAACCAAAAGCTTTCTATACCGGCTTTAGCAGGTTTTTTACAAGAAGCAGCTTGGCTCAATGTAAAAGAGATTGGCGTACCTACATCCATGCTTTTAAAACAGAATATTGCATGGGTTTTAACCCGAATGAATATTCATATAAATGATGAAGCAGATCACAGAGAGGATATTACTGTTGAAACTTGGCCTTCTGGAAGTGATAAGTATTACTTTTATCGTGACTTTCAAATCTATAATCAAGAAAAACAGATTGCTCGAGTTACCACCAACTGGATTTTAATTAATTTGAGCACACGCCAATTAACTCCAGTACCAGAGTTCTTATCTAAACTTGCTTTTGAGCACACTAAAACACCAATAGAAAGAGCTAAATCAAAAATCCTAGCTCCTAAAAGTGCTGATTTCCAACTTCATGTTAAAGTAAACTGGCACCAGCTAGATATAAATCAGCATACAAACAATACCTTCTACCTTCAATGGATTTTAGATACAATTCCTTTAGAAGTACATCAATCTAATTCGCTAAAAGAAGTTGATATTATCTTTAAAGCTGAAAGTGTGTTGAATGAAAGTTTAAACTCTATAGCTGAGATACAGGAAGATGGTAGCTATTTGCATCTTATCAAGAATACAGAGGGAAAAGAACTTGTGAGAGCTAAAACTATATGGACAAAAAAAGAGAGTAACTCTTAATGAATCACTCTCTTGTAATGAGATTATATTTTAATTAGTAAGGAATAATCGCAATATCCAAACCTGTATCATCTTTAAAGTCTTCTGCTTCTTCTACGTTATCCTCATCATCTTCTGGATGATACCAGTTCACAGTTACATCGCCACCTTCATCTTCGTATTTCTTAATCATTTTTAATAAGTCCAAAATACCTTTTGATGAACTAGTATTAAAATAAGTAAGTTTAAAATCGAATCTTAAAGCGTTTCCAGTTTTCGAATACTCTTGTAACCAACTTAAAAGTTTGTCATAAAACTCCCAAGTATCTTCAAGATAAGACTCACCCTCTAAAGTACATACTCCTGTCTCTGCGTTAAAATTTACACTAGGCGTAAAAAATGTCCCTTTTTCGCCTTCAATTTCTAAGTTGTTTAATATTTCTTGTGCCATAAGAATGTATGCGATATTATTTATTTATTTTAACTGATAAAGAAAAGAAAGAAACCTGATCATCAACCTGTCTCACTTCCATCTGAAGTGGATTTCCTGAGGTAAGAGCGACTTGTATAAGACCTATACCAGCACCTTTACTTCTTGAGCCCTGTGGCTTATTTCTTTGTTCTTTTTTTAATTTTCTTAAATCGTCTTTATCCATTGAGTTGA
>PBYL01000365.1 GCA_002729595.1 Thalassovita sp.
TAAATAATATTTAAATTGATGGCTTTAATAATTTTCTCCCAATAAAAAATTAGCCAAAATTTATTTGGTAATTAGGCAATTAGTTAAAATCAATTTTTGCCTTGCTGCTACAGAAGTACTGAAATTGAATTGTTACCAACTATAGCCAACCTAAAACAAGTATTTACTTTGTAAGTACATTTGTTACCAACTGTAGCCAACCATATAAAGATTGTAGCAAAAATTAATATGCCATGCTACAGACTATCGCCAACTAGTAAAAAAGGCTGTTTTTAAAGCTTAAATTTAAGATAGATGTTTAATGAGATTGCATTTTATAAGCTATGCGCTTAGAAAGCTTGATTTTATATATAGCGTTGAAGTTTTACTTCAAGGAGGAATAATAAGTGATTTGCTACAGATTATCGCCAACTGGTTTTTTTCTATGAGAATAATTAGTTACAGAATTAAATCTGCTGCAAATGAGGAAAATTCAGCTCCAAATATGGCAAAGCGCATTTATTTGTTACAAACTATCGCCAACTTATTCTCCAATAAACTGTCAATCTTGTTACTGTATAATAGATAATAATAAAAAAAACCTGATCTGTCGCTTCTGCTACAAATCAGGTCACACTGTACTTTACAAAAATCCGATTGTTACAAACTATCGCCAACTTCTTTCTTTAAAGTAGCTGTCGTTTATGTGGAATATATATTTTTGTTCTCCCCAATTATTCACGGTTTCCTCGTAGTTAATTATAATGCCTAGCTCAATTGCACATTGGAAAGCCTGATTAAATCTGTCGCGAATTCTAGATTTTTGTCTAGACTCCACATACTTTTCTAATCGCATTACAGAGATCATGGTATCGTATTTCATTTCAATTTTATCGCTCGTGCTTTTTTGTGCATAAGCCAGCAAGTTCACTATAAAAAATTGAATGGCTGGAGAAACCCTTTTCCCTCCTAGTGCTTTTACAATATCTTTATTTAGATACTTTGGTACATTAAAGTAGTTGCGCTGTAAGCCTTTTAGAAATACACCGTCTATCACCACCTTTAAGCTATCAGAAACTTTGGTTTTGTTGGTAGACTTGTTGTACTCTTCTGTCTTCTCAATATTTTTAATATCTACCAATCTTCTAATCCGAATACCTCTTACTGTTTTTCTAATATTTTTATCCTCAGTTCTGTATTCGTAAGGCAATACAAACTCACGGTTATGCAGTTCGAGCAATGCCCTTTTTGCCTGTTCTCTTGCTCTGCCCCCGTAGCGCATTTTACCGTCTTTCTCTTTCTTTTTGGTAAGCCCGAATAGATCGTAATATTCAGAGATGGTGAAGTTCATCACTGCCGAATCTATTTCGTCTATGTATTTGATGCTATTTTCAGAGATGGCTTTGTTTACAATACCGTTAATGGCTTGCAAAGCTTTAAGCTCATTGATAGAAAAATCGCGGGTAATGAGTTGCAGGGTTTCTTCTGGAATTCGATCTTCAATAAAAGTGGGAATATCCAAAGCCTGAGAAGGTGTGTCAGGATCTTTGGTTTTGTTGTTTTCCAGAATTTGAGAGATTTTCTTATTAAAAAGATCGAGGTCTTTCTGCTTCTCAATGGTATCTTTTTCCGAAAAAATGTAAAGCTGTTTGTTGTTGAGATGTCGGCGGGTCATCACCTTTAACAACTCGTGTCCATGCCTAATTACATTCTTCGATGGGTCTTCCTTTAATTCTTCTTCGGTAAATTGTTTTTTAAAAGCAATCGCCAGAATGTGTGCCAGCGATTTTATATAATCTTCGCGCTCTAGTTTACCATTACTTTCTGTAATTTCTAGTGCGCTATTATTTGCAAACTTTTCTAGCTCTGGTTCTAAAGGTCCCATTTTCCGCATCACTTCCAGAAATCTTTTGTAGGCACCCACAGCTTCAGTAACATCTTCAATTTTAGAAATGGCTATCCCATTATCCAGCACCTCCAATACCTGTTTGGTAATAGTTCCAGAATATCCATTCTCCTTTAAAAAGCCACTAATTTTATCTTTAAACTCCTTATTCATCCCGTCAAAAAACGCTACATAAATTATTACAAAGTAAATATAACTATTAAATTGAAAACCGGAGAATTGAAGCGATTGATCACAAGTTTTGTATGTATTCAATTTGAATACATGTATGCAAGTTTTTTGATTTTATAATGAGAATGAGATTGAAAACAATTTTATTAATAGGCTTAATTAGCATCGTTGGTTACACAAGTTCAAAAGCACAACCTGATTATAAATTCAGATTTTTTCATCAGTATTGTTTATGTAACTCAAGGCTCTTTAGTAATGTAGATTCGGATAGTATATTAAATATGCAATTAAGTGATGATGTTTTAAATATTGATTTAATAGCGACAAGTACTTGTTATACAAAACATTTAGGCGCTGTAAAATTCGATGGAGATACATTACATCTCAAGTTTTCACACGAGAGCTGGAAGCCTAAAAAAGGATTTCAAGTTATAGGATATGTTCCAAACGATATTGTGGAAATAGCTGATTGTGAATCTAAATTTTTGTTTGGGTTTGTATTATGGGGAGTAAAAGAAAAACCTAAGGTGATCATGTTAAATGAATGGAAGGTAATTTATCAGGAAGAATGAAAAAGCTACTTTTTGTTTGCACTATTAATAGAATGCGAAGTGCAACTGCTCATACTATTTTTGAAGATGATGAAAGGTTTGAGGCAGTTATCAAAAAAGAATTAATTTAGTTTCTTAATTAACCTCATTGAGAAACTAAGTTTCTATTTTTGCATAAAAGGATTTAGCAAAGAATACTTTTCAAATAGAATTTTTAAAAAGTATTCGCTAACTTGTCTGAAATATGAAAATAAAAGTACGAACAAACTAAAGTGATGATATCCTCAATAGGTAATGGAGTAAACAAAGAAGGGGCTCAAAATCTTAATTTAAAACAACAATTTCGGAGCAAGCCAGAGGCTGATCAAACCACATGGGATGCCTTTTACAAAGGAGAGACAGAAGCGATAAATATCATCTATCAGCAGCATGTAGATCTCATGTATAATTATGGTTGCCAGTTAACGAAAGATACAGAACTGGTTAGAGATTGCATACAAGAAGTATTCTTACAACTAATTAAATATCAAAGTAAAATAAAGCCGGTAATTTCTGGCAGAGCGTATCTATTAAAATCTTTGCAAAGAGAAATACTTAGAAAGAAAAAGAAAGATAATAGATACACTTTACAAGAAGAGTTTGATGAGAGCCAGTCTTTTGCCATCTCGCTTTCAACAGAAATGAAGCTAATCGAAAACCAGTTAACAGAGCACAAACGGAAACTGTTAAAAGCTACATTCGATAAATTGCCTACCAAACAGCGCGAAGCAATTATGCTGTATTACTACGAGGGTTTTACTTACGAAGAGATTTCTCATATCATGGGAATTAAACTGGTAAAGTCTGCGCGTAAACTTATATACAAAGCTATTTCTTCTATAAAGTCGGCATTACAGGGCGAACACATAGACCTTATGTTGCCATTATTAATTGCAGCTTTTTTATCGCTGAATTTATAGCAGAAAAAAAAATAAAAAAATTTTTGAGAAAAAGGGGGGCATCTAAAAACGGCCTTCCTCTTTAGCTACAGAAGAAAAGGAAAATTCCCTTTCTCTAATTGAATAACAAGTACTTCTGTAGCTGAAGAAAAGTAAATATGAATTATAAAAATTATAATCTAGAAGACTTTTTAAAAGATGAGTTTTTCATCAAATGGGTGCGAGAGCCTAATCAGGATAGTGATCGGTTCTGGCAGCAGTGGATTGCCAATAATCCACAAAAGAAACAAGAAGTACTTGAAGCTTCCCAAATTATAAAATCACTCAGGTACGAACATGAGTACCAACTTGAAGAAGCTGCACGAAACGAAATAATTAGTAACATTCTTGGCAATGTAAGGCAAATCCAAAAAGAACAGGTTCAACAAAGTGCTTTCAACTATACAAGAGTAGCAGCAGCCATTACTTTGCTGCTCGTTTCAGGCTTGTTATTTTGGTTTATCAATAACTATAATGATGGAAATTCGCCAGAAAAAAAGCTTTCTGAGCAGTATATAACAAAGAGTACCATTGCAGGGCAGCGATTAACCATTACACTTTCTGATGGTAGTAAGATAAAATTGAATACGAATACAGAAATCTCTTTTCCAGAAAAGTTTAGCGATTCTATAAGATTGGTAAAAGTCTTAAAAGGCGAAGTGTTTTTTGAAGTAACCAAAAATAAACGCAAGCCATTTGTGGTACAGACTGGAGATATAAAAACTAAGGTACTAGGCACTTCATTTAATGTAGATTATAGTAAACCCGCACAGCAATTAAATGTGGCACTGGTAACCGGTAAGGTACAAGTGATAAAGGGAGATAGCATCCATAATTTAATTCCTACTGAGATGCTTCATTTTGAAGATAACAAAGTGGTAAAAAGCAATTTTGATCCATTGTCAATTACAGGTTGGAAAGATGGAATTCTGGTATTCGAAAAAGTAACTTTTATAGAAGCAATTGAGCGCTTAGAAGAGTGGTATGGTGTATCAATAGAATATACTAAGCACAACGATGGCATATACAGTGGGGTGTTTGAAAACGAAAACTTAGAGAATGTGCTAGAAGGTTTGGGCTTTACCACCAACTTTAATTACGAATTAAAAAATAAAAAAGTAATACTCAAATAATATGGAAACCTACAATAACACAAGCTAGCAGCGCCATAAAAAAAACTCCGGAATATCGGACACAATGGGGATTGTAAGATACGATATCACCGGAGCAGCATTTTGGCTTATTTTTTTACCAAAACATTTAAAAATATGAAATTGAAAATTATACGACAACTTTTAATTATGTCGAAATACTTTCTTTATGTTTTTTTTATACAGGCTTTCTTCTCCAGCATGTTGTTGGCTAACGAAGGTATGTCTCAACAAAGCATTCACGAAATAAAGCTAAGCATAGCATTTGAAGACCAGAACATGGGAGAGGTCTTTGAGACACTTCACGATAAAACAGGGTTTTATTTTACTTATAACCACAGGGAGTTTAGTGAAAACCAAAAAGTCTCAAACAGTTTTAGAAACGAATCTCTTGGAGAAATTTTAGGCTATTTCTCTCAAGAAATGAATCTGGCGTTTAAGCGGATTAATAATAATATCTATGTAAAATCTGTAAGAAAATCTTCTGAAAAAGTGGTGGAAGAAGAAATGATTCCCATTCAGAATGTAATTACAGGACAGGTTTTTTCAGCAGAAGATAATGAGCCGTTACCGGGTGTGAGCATATTAATAAAAGGAACTTCATCTGGAACTACCACAGATATTGATGGTAAGTATTCTTTAAATGTGACGAATGATGCTGTTTTACAATTTAGCTATATCGGTTATAAAACTCACGAAGTAACAGTTGGCACGCAAACTTCCATTAATGTTTCTATGGAACCTGATATGGAACAGTTAGAAGAAGTTGTAGTAATTGGTTACGGTACGGCACAGAAAAAGAATGTGATTGGAGCGGTTGATAAAATAGAATCTAAATCATTAGAAGGCAGAGCTGCTGGTACACTTACCGAAGCATTACAAGGTACATCTGCTAACTTAATTATACAACAGCCAAATTCAGAACCGGGAGCAGGAGTAAATATCAATATTAGAGGTATAAGCACCATGAATAATAACTCACCATTGGTAGTTATAGATGGGCTTATTGGTGGCGATATGTCTTTACTCAATCCTGCTGATATTGAAAGTATCTCTATTTTAAAAGATGCGGGTAGTGCTGCTATTTATGGTTCAAGATCGGCAAATGGTGTAATTCTTATCACAACCAAAAAAGGAAAGAAAAACACCAAGCCAACAGTTTCTTTCCAAAGTCAGGTAGGTGTAAACTCACCACAGTTGTTGTACGAACCAGTGAAAGGTTACGAGAATGCCATACTTAGAAATCAGGCTTTAGTAAATGGTGGTTCAGCGCCAATTTACTCTCCTGAAGAAATTAGGCAAATGTATGAGCAGGGCGATAATGAGTGGTTCTTAGAATCTATCTTAAAAGATGCGCTGCGCCAGAGTTATAATGTAAGTATTACAGGTGGTAATGAGAGTACGACTTACATGGTTTCTGGTGGTTATTTAGATCAAGAAAGTAATTTCGTAGGTGCAGATTATGGCTTCAAACGCTATAACCTCAGAATGAACATGACGAATGAAATTGGTCGCTTAAAGTTGACTTCTATTCTAGCTTATGCTCGCTCAGGTATTAAAACACATACTTCTCAAACAGGTACACTTATCGTAGATGCAGGCAGAATACCTCCGTATTATTTCTACTCAATGAAAGAGGATGGGAAGTACCTCACAAACGATGTATTAACCGAGTTTAACCCATTAGGTATTCTAGAAAAAGGAGGTTTAAGAGAGTCTGACAACGATAATATTTTCGGTAACCTAAGTGCGGAATTTAAAATAATAGATGGCTTAAAAATTAGAGGTGTTTTTGGTGGAGATTTAAAAGCTAACCACACACTGATGAAGGTAAAGCAAGTAGACTATTATTCATCTGTTAGCGCAACTTCACCAAGTAGCACATCAGGTTCAGATAGAAGCACGCATGACGACAATGAGAAAATCCTGAACCTGAACACACAGTTAATGTTGGATTATGATAATTACATTGGTAATGATCATCACATTGGTGGTTTAATAGGTGTTTCAAATGAGTCTTACACCCGAGAAAGCAATGGAATTAGACTGAAGTATACTGACCCAGACTTAAACACGCCAATTACAGAAACGGTAATAGAAACAGGTACTTATGCTACTCCACAAGGTACTACAGAAAGTAGTTTGTACTCTATGTTTGGTCGAGCTAATTATTCATTTAAAGATAAATACTTAATAGAGTTTAGCTTTAGGTACGATGGTTCTTCCAAGTTTAGCAAAGATAACCGTTGGGGATTTTTCCCTTCTGCCTCTGCGAGTTGGAGACTTACAGAAGAGAATTTTATGTCGGGTTATAGAGAGCATGTTGGTAATTTAAAGCTAAGAGGTTCTTATGGAATCTTGGGTAATCAAAACGTAGCAGATTATCAGTATCAAACTACATACAACATCTTCACCAATGCCTATGGCTTTAATAATGGAGCCGTTGCTGGTACTAGTTTTACTTTTGCTAACGAAGATTTGCGTTGGGAAAAATCAGCTACGTTCAATGCAGGTATCGATGCTACATTTCTGGATGATAAGTTAACAGTTACGCTAGATTACTTTAATAAACTCACTTCAGATATTCTTATACCTCCGGCTGTTCCAGGAACTTATGGTGGTGCTGTTCCTAATTACAATGCAGGTAAGATGCGTAACCAAGGTTGGGAAGCAACTTTAGGTTATCGCACAATGGGAGAAGTGCTCAATCATTCATTTAGTTTTAACATTGGTGATTCTTGGAACGAGGTAGTCTATTTTGAAGGTGGAGAGCAGATTAATTCTTCAGACCAGATGCAGCGCATCATTAGAGAGGGCTTGCCTTTTAACTCGTATTTGGGTTACAAAAGAGATGGATATTTCCAAAATATGGAAGAAGTGCAAAATGGAGCCAAACCAATTGGTAGCACTGTTTCTCCAGGAGATATCCGATACAACGATAAAAACAACGATGGTGTAATAGACGATCAAGACAGGTTTATTCTTGGGAATGCATTTCCGAGATATACCTTTGGTTTCAGATACGAAATGACTTGGAAAAACCTAGACTTTAGTTTCTTACTACAAGGTGTAGGGCAGAGAAAGATGTTTTTACGTGGAGAGTTGGTTGAGCCTTTCCATTCTAATTACTCTTATACTATGTATACCAACCAGCTTGACTTCTGGACTCCGATTAATCCGGATGCAGAATATCCAAGACTGGCTGCACCGGGTTCGGCTTCTAATTCTAACAACTACGGAAAAAGCTCAGACCTTTACCTATTTGATGCATCATACATTCGCCTTAAAAACATTCAGTTAGGTTATACATTCCCAACACCTTGGATGGATAAAATCGGTGTAAAATCTTTGAGATTCTATGTAAATGCGCAAAACCTATTTACACTTTCTAATATCACTTTTATCGATCCTGAATCTACTGAGTTTGACGGAAATATGAGTAGTGGAGGTGCAAACAGTGGTAGAAGCTATCCAACACTGAGATATTACGGATGCGGATTAAATGTGAATTTTTAGTAAAGGTCGAACAACAAACATTGAATAATATGAAAAGGATATTTTTAAATTATAAAATGGTCTTGATCGCCTTGCTGTTTGCTACAGCCTGTAACGATCTCGATCTGGCGCCAACTAACAAGTTTACAGAAGAAAACTACTGGACTTCTACAGACAAGGCAGAAACAGTGTTGAACACTGCCTACATGGATATGACCAGAAGCAATTATTTCTTCTTTAATGAAGCACTTTCTGATAATGCTTATATGGGCAGGGGAGATAGCGATAATGTAAAAACGATCTCTTCTGGGCAGCAAGACCCTGCAACTTCGCGCTTCGGTGGTGAGTGGAATATGCATTATGCAGGAATAAAAACCTGTAATGTATTTCTTCAAAATGTAGATCGAGTTCCAGATATAGAAGAATCACATTTAGCAAGGTTAAAAGCAGAATGCAGATTTATTAGAGCTTTCCATTACTTCCAGTTAACTAGTTGGTTTGGCGATGTGCCTCTATTTGCAGAAGACATCTCTCTAGAAGATTCTAAAACAATTGGCAGAACTTCACATAGCGAAGTTGTAGATTTTGTATTAACAGAACTAGAAGAAAGCGCTGCTGTTTTGCCTACCAATAATGAATATGCAGATACAGAAAGAGGTAGAATTACGAAAGGTGCGGCAATCGCTTTAATGGCGAGAGTGCATCTTTATGAGAGCGACTGGCAACAAGTGGCAACAACTACAGAACAGTTGATGAATGGCAATACCAATGGTACTTACGAATTGTTCTCATCGTACAATGGTATTTTTCAGCCAGAAAACGAATACAATAACGAAGTAATTCTCGACCATCAATATGTGCCAGTTTATCGTACTTACAGTGCTTTGTTCGATTTGGCACCGCTTTCTGTTGGAGCAAGAGTAAACACCATGGCACCTACACAAGAGTTGGTGGATAATTACATCATGATGAATGGCAAAGCGATTGATGAAGATGGTTCTGGTTACGATGAAGCTGACCCTTACTCAAATAGAGATCCGCGACTTTCAAGCACAGTCGTTTACAATATGTTTGAGTGGGAAAAAGCAGATGGCAGTACACAAACTATCTACATAGAACCAGGTTCTGCACCAGATGAAAGTGCGGCTAGAGATGAGTACGAGCCGGGCGGCAATTCTACCTCAACAGGTTATTATCTCAGAAAGTATTACGACCCAACATCGCAAGTAAACTTTCAGTCTGGTTTAAACTTAATTCTTATTCGCTATGCAGATGTATTGCTCATGTATGCCGAAGCAAAGAATGAGATGAATGAAATGTCTGAATCAGTTTGGAATACCACCATTAGAGCCTTAAGAGAAAGAGCCGGTTTTACAGATCCCGGTGCGCTTACTTTCAATAGCTCTTGGTCACAAGATGAATTGAGAGAGATTATTCGCAATGAAAGACGCTCAGAACTGGCAATGGAAGGTTTGAGAATATTTGATATTCTCCGCTGGAAAACTGCCGAAGATGTTTTAAACGGCTATCCGCATGGAGCTAAGTTTGGCGAAGAGGGGACAGATAATGGATATATCCGTCTAGAGCAGCGAGTGTTCGATCCGAATAAACACTACCTATGGCCAATACCAAGGGCAGAGCGAGATCTAAATCCTAACCTTGGGCAAAACCCTGGCTGGGGCAGCTAATCTCTTAAACAGTCTGATTCATCAGGCGGCAATTTCAAACTTATTCTGTATTTAAAATTGATATTAAAATGAAATCGATTATATATAAAATTTTAGCATTTGCTTTTGCAATTGGGCTGGTAGGTTGTGATGAAGATGAACTCGATCATCTAAATGTTACGGCAGTCCAAAATCTTTATGCGCCAGAAGACAGCAAATATGTTCAGCTGCAAAGTTCTAGTTCGGCAAGTGTGCTTTTCGAATGGGAGCTTGCCAAAGCAGAAGATGGTGGATTGGTTATGTACGAAGTAGCTTTTGATGTGGAAGGTGGAGATTTTTCTAATCCTATCTACAAACTAGCTTCAGATAATAATGGCGCTTTAAACAGAGCAACCATTACGCACAAAACCTTAAACCAAATTGCGGCTCTTGCAGGTATAGAATCTGCTGCAACTGGTAAAATCCAATGGTCTATTATTTCTTCTAAGGGAATTAACGAAGTTTCTTCAGACTTAAAAAGAGTGTTGGAATTAACCAGACTGGCAGGTTTTGCAGATGTACCAGTAGATGTATTTATTACAGGAGAAGCTTCTGAAAATGGAGACGATTTGGCAAGTGCAATTAAAATGAAATCTACAGCGACTGGTGAGTTTGAAGTTTACACGCAACTTACAGCAGGAGAATCTTATTATTTTGTAGATCGTACTTCAGGAACTCCACGCACTTTTTACATCGATGGTGAAGTAGTAAAGGAAGATGGAACTTCAACTATGGGCGAAACTGCCGTGTATAAAATCAATCTTGATTTTAACACAGGTGCAGCGGATTACACTATGGTTAAAAACATAGAATTATTCTTCTCTCCGAATAATGTTTACCTCTTCGAAATTCCATATGCAGGCAATGGAATGTGGAAAGCAGAAGACCAAGCAATCGAGTTTAAAGAAGAAAGTTGGGGTAGAGATGAGCGCTACAAGTTTAGAATGACAGTAGACAATGGCAATGGTGACGAATATGTTTGGTGGGGAAGCCAAAACGCAGATAATTCTCGCCCGAACGATACTACTCCAGATTCTTTCTTTTATTTATTTGAAGCACCATCAGACCAGTGGAGCTATACTTTCAAATTTAGCGAAACAGTAGATATGACCTATAGCGATGTCATTCTCTACTTCCAAGCAGATAATGAATATACCCATGAGATTATTAAGAAATCTGATATGGAATAGATCATAATAAAAACAGTATAACTCCTCGATCTTTAGTTGAGGAGTTATACTAATCAAAATAATCTATTGAATAATTAAATTTTTATCATAATAAAATATGAAATACTCCTTAAATGCAATATTAATATTGTTGTTATTAAGTATTTACGCTTGTGATGACCCAGAAGATGTTTCTTTCGAAGAAGAAACGAGAGAGATAGATTGGCAAACAGCAGCGGATAGTTCAAGTAATGCATTGGTTGATAATGTCTGGAATAGTTCAGACAAATATTTTAATTATGGTAATACAGGTAATACCGATTTTCATTATTGGCCACAAGCACATGCGCTCGATGTATTAATTGATGCTTACTTGCGCACTGGCGATAGTTTTTACAAAGGTTATATTGACCAATGGTACGAAGGTGTACCGGTAAAAAATGGAGGTAATTTCATTAATGATTTTTATGACGACATGGAGTGGAATGGCTTGGCTATGTTAAGAGCTTATGAAGCAACTGGCGACAACAAGTTTAAAGAAGGTACAGACCAAGTTTGGGAAGATATAAAAATGGGATGGAATGAAACCGCTGGTGGTGGTATAGCTTGGCAAAAAAATATGCTGCAATACAAAAATACTCCTGCCAATGCACCAGCAAGCATTTTAGCATCAAGGTTATATAATCAATTTGGTAATGAGGCAGACAAAGAGTGGGCATTAAAGATTTACGATTGGTTAAAAAGTAACTTATATGATGCAGGTACTGGTTTTGTGTATGATGGCATGAACCGCAATAGCGACATGGCTAAAGACAATTGGGAGCTTACTTACAACCAAGGTACTTTTATTGGTGCTGCACTAGAGTTATATAACATCACCAATGAGGCGGTATATTTGAATGATGCGATTAAAGCAGCAGACTATGCACTCAATGTTCACACCAACTCAACCGATAGAATTTTAAAAGACGAAGGCAGCGGAGATGGAGGACTTTTCAAAGGAATTTTTATCAGATATTTTACTCAGTTAATTCTGCATCCAGACCTTTCAGAAGGTACAAAGAAGCGTTACGTAAACTTTTTGTACCACAACGCAGAAACGCTTTGGCTAGATGGTACCAATCGAAATGGAGTATTATTCGGTTCTTATTGGGCAACAAAGCCGGGCAGCTCAGTGGACTTAACTGTGGAGACTAGTGGAGCGATGCTTATAGAAGCAGCAGCCTTATTAGAAGATGAAGGACTAAATGTAGACTAATTAAAATCTAATCATCAAAACATTTGCAAAATCATGGATAGAAGATCATTTATACAAGGATCTGCGCTAGCTAGTGCTGGCTTAATGTTTAATAATCAATACTCATGGGCTTTAAATTCAGGTTTTCCGGAGGTAAGAGTGCCTAAATCTGAAAGAAATTTTAGTAGTAAATCAGTTGAAGCTGCCATCAAAGAGTTTAGTAACAATGTAAAAAATAAAGAACTCACTTGGTTATTCAACAACTGTTTTCCCAACACTTTAGACACTACTGTTACCCACAAAATTGAAAATGGCAAACCCGATACTTATGTAATTACTGGAGATATTGATGCTATGTGGTTAAGAGATAGCAGCGCACAGGTTTGGCCTTATCTTAACTTTATAAAAGACGATGAACCACTCCGTAATTTAATTGCAGGAGTAATTAACCGCCAAACGAAATGCATTTTAAAAGATGCCTATGCCAATGCTTTTTATGATGATCCCGACAAGGTAGGAGAGTGGGCAACTGACCACACAGATATGAAACCGGGTGTGCATGAAAGAAAATGGGAAATAGACTCACTGTGTTATCCGATTAGGCTTGCTTACCACTATTGGAAAACAACGGGCGATACAAGTCCTTTTGATAGTAAATGGCAAAGCGCGATTAAAGTCATCTTAAATGTTTTTAAAGAGCAACAGCGCAAAGATGATTTAGGACCTTATAAATTTGAGAGAACCACACCATTTGCAACAGATACACTGCCAATGCATGGTTATGGTTATCCGGTAAAGCCAGTTGGTTTAATTTGCTCAGCATTTAGACCGAGCGATGATGCCACGGTGTATTCATTTCTAATTCCATCTAACTTTTTTGCAGTAGTTAGTTTAAGGCAAGCTGAAGAAATGCTGTTGAAAATTGCTGATGATAAGAAAACGGCAGCATCTTTAACCGCTTTGGCAAACGAGGTAGAGCAGGCTTTAAAAGAACATGCAATTATTACACATCCAACCTTTGGTGATGTGTATGCCTTCGAAGTAAATGGTTTTGGCAGTTATAACCTGATGGACGATGCGAATATTCCAAGTTTGTTGTCTTTGCCATACCTAGGTGCTTTGCCTAAAGATGATAAGGTTTATTTGAATACGCGAAACTTTATTTTATCAGAAGAAAACCCATTTTACTTTAAAGGAAAAGCGGCAGCGGGTATTGGTGGACCACATGTGGGGCAAGATATGATTTGGCCCATGAGCATTATTATGAGAGGTCTTACCAGTGCAGATAAAAAAGAAGTTAAGCAATGTATCGACTTGTTGATAAAAACTCATGGAGATACTGGCTTTATGCACGAATCTTTCCACAAAGACGATCCTAAAAACTTCTCAAGATCTTGGTTTGCTTGGGCAAATACACTATTTGGCGAATTACTCTGGAAAACTTATAAAACCACTCCAGAGCTGCTTACATAAGGCTTTTTAAAAATTTCTAAAAAAAAGCATAAAAAACATGGGAAAAATATTCCCATGCTCTCTCTTACATATAAAGTACAATTAAACTGTATTTTTTGAAAGTTGAAAATGGAAAAATACTTATCTCTGATTTATATCAAATTCTTGAACATTTTTAATAACCAACTCGCCCTAGTATTAGGGCTATCTTTGATCATTTCCGGAACTGGGTGTAGCCCAAAAAGAGCTGATAGTGCGAGTCGCTCTAAATACATCAATTGGGTGAACCCTTTTCTCGGAACAGCACCACTTACAGATACCACTTTAATTGGCTATACACCTCCACCAGGTTGGAGAGTTTGGGCTGGTTTGGTATATCCTGGTACTTCTATGCCGAATGCCATGGTGCAATTAAGTCCGATCACAGAATTTGGCTCTGGTGCGGGTTATGAGTATGAAGACACAACCATTGAGGCATTTACCCATACCAATAAAGGTCACTGGAATTTGTGCCACATCCCGGTGTTACCGATTATCGGCAACCCTGAGTACGATGGACTGAAATCTAGATTTAGTCACGAGTCTGAAAAGGCGATGCCCGGTTACTATCAAGTATTGTTGCAAGATTTCAACATCAATGTTGAGCTTACTTCTACTTTAAGATGCGGTTATCACAGATATCAATATCCAGAAAACGAATCACCTTCTGTGGTTTTTAAACTGGCACAATCAAACGAAAGAGTTACAAATTGGCATCTCGATCAGGTAGATCAAAATGTGGTTTCTGGTTTTCAAGATACAGGCAGTAGGGTACATTTCTACGCTGTATTTAACAAAACTATTTCTCAGGTAGACCAGCGCTTAAAGTCTGGTTCAGAATACTCTAGGTTGTATTTTAGTTCGAAAGATAACACTCCATTAGAGATGAAAATCGGTCTTTCTTTCGTAAGTGTGGAGAATGCTAAAATGAATCTGGAGAAAGAAATCAACGAGCAATCTTTCGAGCAGATTAAAGAGCAAGCGGCGCAAACATGGGAATCTCAACTTTCTAAGATCGCTGTACAAGGTGGCACAGATAGAGAGAAACAATTATTCTATTCATCTTTATATCGCTCCTTTTTATGGCCAGCTTTACGCAGCGATGTAAATGGAGAATTTACTGATGCAAAAGGAGAAGTGACTAGAGCAGATTTCAATTACTATGTGCGCCCTTCATTTTGGGATACCTATAGAAATAAACTGGTTTTATTAAGCATGTTTTCTCCGGAGGTTTCTAATGATGTAATCGCTTCGTTGATTGATATTGGAGAAAAAACAGGTTTTATTCCCACCTTCTTTCATGGCGACCATGCCGCAGCTTATATTTCTGGTTCCTATTTACGTGGTTTGAAAGATTACGACATCAAAAAAGCCTACGACTTACTTTTAAGAAATGCCAATATTGAAGGCGGAACCAGACCACATATTACAGAATACATTGAGAAGGGATATATTTCTACTCCTTCGGTTGAAAAGCCCCATGTAGAGAGTAAAGCCAAGGCAGGAGTAACCAAAACACTCGAATATGCTTACGACGATTATGCAGTAGCTTTATTAGCCAAATCTTTAGGTGATGCAGAGAATTATGAAACCATGATGAAGCGTTCGCAGAATTATAAAAATCTGTTCGATGCCAATTCTGGTTTTATGAAGGGAAAATTAGAAGATGGTTCTTGGGTAAAAAACTTTAATCCGGAATATCCATATTACGAGTATATGTATCGCGAAGCCAATGCATGGCAATCTACATTTTTTGCCCCTCACGATACCGAAGGTTTAATCGCTTTGTATGGAGATAATACCAGAGTAGAAAAGAAACTGGATTCGCTCTTCACCATTCCGTGGAATAGTAAATACATTGCCAGAAATGTATCTGGTTTTATGGGGCAATACTGCCAAGGCAATCAGCCAGACCATGGTTTCCCTTATTTGTATTACTATTTAGGCAAGCAAGAAAAAACGCAGGAGATTTTAGATAAACTGCTATCAGACTACTACGGCATAGACGAATACGGACTGGCACTCAGCGGTATGGATGATGCAGGAGAAATGTCTGCATGGTATGTATTTAATGCGATGGGATTTTATCCCTA
>PBYL01000366.1 GCA_002729595.1 Thalassovita sp.
ATATTCAATTTTAAACTACACGACAAATGAAAAATATAACCAAGATATATATTACAATTTTATTCTTGTTTCTTAGCTTTTCTTGTCAGGAAGGTTTTTTGGATCAGGTACCAGATGACAGACTAGGATTAGAAGAAACATTTTCACATAGAAATACCCTAGAAAGGTTTTTAGCAAATATTTACTCTCAAATTCCAGATGAAGCGGGCCAACGATTTGTAGCATCAAGTAATGCTGGCCCTTGGACAGGCGGTTCAGATGAGGCAGAATTTGTTTGGGGTTTTGTAACCAGTAACAATATGAATATTGGTGCTTGGGATGCAACTTCAGGTTTTGTAAGTTCTTTCTGGTCTAATTACTACAGAGGTATTCGTTCTGCTGGAGATTTTTTAGAAAATGCTGATAAATGCGTGGATTGTGGAGACGCTTTAATCACACAATACAAAGCAGAAGCTAGAGCTTTGAGAGCAATATATTATTATTATTTAATGAGAATGTACGGACCTATAGTAATTATGGGTGACGAAAACATCTCACCAGATGCACAATTCGAAGATGTACAGTTGCCAAGAAGCTCGATGGAAGATTGTGTAGCGTATATTGCTGCTCAATTAGATCAGGCATCAGAGAATCTCCCTAGTGTTCCTTCTAACAACGATAGTTATGGAAGAATTACCAAAGGATTTGCACAAGCAATAAAAGCAGAATCTTTATTATTAGCAGCTAGCCCTTTGTTTAATGGCAATACAGATTATGCTGATATGGTAAACAATGATGGTACACAGCTAATTAGCCAAACATACGAGGTAAGTAAATGGAGAGCTGCAGCAGATGCTTATAAAGCTTTTATTGATGAGTTTGTTCCTTCAGTTTATGAGTTATACAGAGAAAACGATGCTGATGGTAATTTCTCTCCTTATTTATCATGTAGAGATGTAATGCTGCAAGACTGGAATGAGGAAATTATTTTTGCAAGAGTAGCAGCAGGTATATCAAGTAGACAGTACGAACTTACTCCGTTCCACTCAGGTAGCTCAAGTGAAATAAGAGGTAGTGGTGGTTTAGGAGCAACGCAGAACATGGTGGATGCCTATTTTACTTCAAATGGTAGATCGATCGACGATGCAGCTTCTGGTTATCAAGAAAGTGGATTTGTAACATACCAAACTCCGTATGATGATCAGCCAAGAGAAATCTACGCACAATGGGCAAACAGAGAGCCAAGATTTTATGTAGGTATCACATTCGATGGCAGTACTTGGTTAAACACCAATACAGGAGTAGTAGTAACAGAAACTCATTACACTGGTAATTCTGGTAGAGCAGTAGGAGGAAACGATTATTCGCCAACAGGTTATATCGTGAGAAAAGGCATGGCATTATCAGATTGGAGAAACGGTAGCAGAAGTTTGGTTTTGCTTCGATTAGCTAATATCTATCTCGGATATGCAGAAGCACTTAATGAGGCTGATCCGGGTAATCCAGATATTTTAACCTACTTGAATCTTATAAGAGAAAGAGCTGGTGTTCCAGAATACGGAACCAACGAATTGCCGGCACCATCTACCCAAGATGCAATGCGTGAGGCTATTCATAAAGAAAGAAGAGTAGAGTTAGCTTTCGAGAATGTGAGATATTTCGATACCAGAAGATGGAAAGTGGCAGAAACAACTGACAATGGACCTATCTATGGTTTAGATATCAATGCGCAAGAAGTTGAAAATTTCTATAACAAAGTCACTTTCGAAAACAGAACTTTCAACAAAAGACACTATTTATTCCCAATACCGCAGGATGAGGTAAACACAGATAAAGAGCTCATTCAAAATACAGGTTGGTAATGTAAAATCTTACCCTCTTTGGTAATATTTCTACCAAAGAGGGCAAGCAAGTATTAGAATTAGTTTGAACAAAAACTATAACAGACTTAATATGCCAAAAATATTATTCAACAATAGATTAATTAAAGTGGCGGTATTTGTTTTACTATGCTTTTCATATGTAAAAAGTACTGCTCAGGATATTACTGCACTCGGCGGTGTATTAACCACTGAGTATGAGAATGATAATGAGAGCGAGAATTCACCAAAAGTTATAGATGGAAACATCAACACTAAATTCCTTCTATTCAACTTTACATCTTTGTGGATGCAGTTTCAGCTAAACGAACCTGCTGTAGTCGATTTGTATACACTTACTTCTGCAAACGATGCTGCCGATAGAGACCCGAAAAACTGGGAGTTCTTGGCATCAAACGATGGTGAAAATTGGGTGTCTTTAGATGAGCAAAAATCACAAGCTTTCTCAGAGAGATTCCAAACTAAAAGTTACACAATAGAAAACACCACGGCTTACGAATATTACAGAATCAACATTACGGCAAACAATGGTGGAAGTCTTTTTCAATTAGCTGAGTGGCGTTTGTACAAAGGTTTACCACCAGAAAAAGCACCTTCTGATCTTGAAGGTATAGCTACTTCGGGAACTGAGATTGTTTTAAGTTGGGTAGATGAAATTGGCAACGAAACCAGTTTTGAATTAGAAAAATCTGAAAATGGGGTTGATTATTCTCTTTTAGAAACACTTCCTGCGAACAAGACTTATTTTATCGATAATGATGTCGCTTTATCATCAGAATACCACTATAGAATTAAAGCGATCAACGATTTCGGTATCTCTGAATATTCAAATGATTTGAGCATTTCTACTTTGGATTACACAGGTGCTTTTAACGATCTTACCAATGATGGTGGAAGCATTTCAGTTCAATACGAAAATGATGCAAATCCAGCAGAAATTTCAGAAATGCTCATCGACAACGATTATAACTCTAAGTATCTACTAAATCAAGGATTGACTCCGGCTGCTTATTGGATTAAATACGACAAAGGGTCTGATGTAGAAGAGATCGTAACAAAATATACAATCACTTCTGCAAACGATGCTCCTTCTAGAGATCCAAAAAACTGGACATTCGAAGGTTCTAATAATGGAACAGACTGGACAGTTTTAGACACTAGAGTAAATGCAAGTTTTGCAAACAGATACGAGACTAAAACATTTGCTAT
This sequence comes from Thalassovita sp., assembly GCA_002729595.1. Taxonomy (GTDB): domain Bacteria; phylum Bacteroidota; class Bacteroidia; order Cytophagales; family Flammeovirgaceae; genus Chondrinema. The sequence continues at coordinate 3,069 of PBYL01000366.1, forward strand.
CGAAAATACAGCTGTTTATTCCATCTATAGATTAAATGTTACTGATAACAATGGAAGTACGGGAATCGCTGGTCAGATTGGAGAGTTGGAGATTTGGGGTATTCCTAAAAATGCGCCTGCAATTCCATCGAACCTAGCAGCAGAAGTACTTTCTCAATCAGAGATAACTTTAACTTGGGAAGACAATTCTACTACAGAATCAGGCTTCGAAATCGAGCGCTCATTAGATAATGTAACTTTCGACAGTGTGGCTACAGTAGATGCAGACTTAACAAGCTTTACTGATACAGAATTAACTCCAATTACTACTTATTACTATAGAATTAATTCTATCAGTGAAGATGGGCGTTCACTTTATTCAAATACAGCTTCTGGCACAACTACTGAAGATACAAGTCTTCCACCAGCTCCAAGTAGCTTAGAGGCAGTAGCAAGCTCAGAGTCTGAAATCGCGCTTACTTGGGTAGATGAGTCTGACGATGAGTTAAATTTCTTGCTAGAGCGCTCTGTTGACGGAATTGACTATGTAGTTATCCAAACGATTGATTCTAATGCAACCAGTTATTTGGATACAGCGCTTATCAAAGCCACTCATTATTACTACAGAATGAAAGCGGTGAATGAATTTGGTGCTTCTAACGATTATTCAGAAGTTGCTTCAGACACTACTTTTGGTGTAAACTTGGAGCCGTCTTTTGCTACAATCGAAGATCAAGTAATTTGTGATCCAACAAGCACTTATGCTTTAGATATCAATACGGTATCAGCAGGTGAAGGAGAGTCTAACCAGATTGTAACATTGAGAGCAACAACTGATAACCCAGACTTTTTTCAGCTGCTAACCGTGTCTCAACCTATTGATGGCGTATCAACCATTAATTATAAATCTAAAGACGAAGCAACAGGTACAGCTACAATCACCATTACAGCAACAGACAATGGAGGTACTTTAAATGAGGGAACAGATACTTATGTACAATCTTTTGTGATGAATGTTAGTGAGATTGAAATTACCATAAGTTCTAGTGATGAGATGCCGATTCCGAGAGGAGATATTATTCAGTTAACAGCGACTGGTGGAGTTTCTTACGAGTGGCAAGAAGGACCGGGCATTTTGAGTGGAGAAACCAGCGATGTATTAACTATCCAACCAACTCAAGACTATGTGTATTCGGTAATTGCTACTACAGCAGATGGTTGTAGTGTGCTAAGTGAAATTGCTGTAAAAATGGATGGTACTTATCAATTAGCGCCAAGCAATATCATGACGCCAAACGGAGACGGGAAGAACGATACTTGGGTAATTTGGAATATCAATACTTATCCGGGTAATATGGTAACAGTGTATGACCTTTCTGGTAGAGAAGTTTTTAGCCAGATGGAATATGCAAACGACTGGGATGGCACTTCCAATGGAAGCACTTTAGCAGCTGGTGTTTATTACTACACCATCGAGTTGGGTAGAGGAATTCCAGAAGTGAATGGCACCATTACTATAATCAAATAATTCATATTAAGATTTTGATACAGATGAATATTCAAAAATATAAAGTAAGAATTTTTGGCATAGCATTCATTGGGCTTTGTTTTGTTTTGCTAAACAGCCAAAAAAGTTTCGCGCAGTTGTATCCATTGGGCTCTTCTCTTTACCAAAATAACTACCTGACCAATCCGGCAGAAGTTGGTTCAGACGATAAGCTTTTGGTAAACTTGGCATACAGACAGCAAGCTACAGCAATTTCTAGTGGACAAATTAGCCAATCTGCTACGGTGGGTTATAGTTTGGGCGAAAAAGTTGGTTTGGGTCTAAATATTTTAAGAGAAGAAATCGGTCTTTTTAATGCTACTAAAGCAGTAGCAACCTATGCTTACCACTTGCCATTAAACCAAAATGGAAGAAGTTTGAGCTTCGGTTTGTCTTTAGGAATCATCGATCAGCAAATCAATACTTCAGATATCAGCGGCAGTATTGACGACCCATTGGTGGCAGCATTTAACGATCAAGGAATGTATGTAGATGGAGATTTTGGTATCACTTATACCGAAAACAACTTCAAACTTCAAGGTTCGGTGCTAAACCTACGATCTAGGTTAGAAGGTGAAGAAGGAGAGTTTTACAGCTTTATGAAGTCTACCATTTTTGCAGCAGCTAGTTACAAATTCAATTTTGCTGAAAGTACTAGCGGCATCAGTCTAGAACCAAAACTTTGCTACCGCAACGTAGAAGGTTTCGACGATATAATTGATGGCGGTGTAAACCTTGGTCTTATAGAAGATAAATTTAATGTATTTGGTATGTATCACAGTTCGCAAAATACCACTTTGGGAATTGGTGCTACCATTAAATCAATCTTAAAAATAAATGCGATGTATACGACTGAAACTAAAGATTTGAGTGGTTATGCAGGCAGCAATTTTGAAATCGGGATGCAACTAGCATTAGGAGTTTCAAAATAAAGTTGATTAAAGTTTTTGTTTTGCAGTCTAAAAAACAACTATAACGACTTTATAAAATTAAAAAAATACTCATTGTGACATACATAATTTAGATGCGAGAAGTGTTCGGGTTAAAATGCTCAGTATCAATGCCTAGAAACTGAGTATTCATCCCGGATACAACCTTAACCAGTAGCAACTCTATCTATAGGGGAGAATTTTATTCTCTCCTATAATTTCTGAAAATATTCAATGAAAATACTCAAATCAATTACAGCGATTCTTCTCCTCATGCTCATCTCTTTTACAGCATGTGATTCTACAGAAGATATTGAAGATGAAATCATCAATCCTGAACCTGACGAAGAAACTGATCCTCCCGGTTCGCCTCCCAAAACTTGGACAGAAATCTGGCTAGATCACCGATTAGAATTAGAGCGAGTTTATTTCGATGAGCATGTAGCAGTTTATTATGATAAAGATGTGCCTGCTTCTGTTACTTGGCCTCACGAATTTATGAGCGATGTATGGCAATATGTAAAAACTGTTTATGGTAACTTTGGTGCTGAAAATAGACTCTATGTGGTATGCCACGGAGGTACATACAATGGAGGCAGAACAGGAAATATTTTTGATGAAGCCACAGGATACAGAAGCCTCTCAGATGTTACTTCTGGCGATTGGGAAACCATTTCCGATTGGAATATTGATGCACATGTGCATGAAGTGGGTCATGTGGTAGAAGGTTCTTCGCACGGTGTACACGAGTCGCCAGCCTTTGATATCTGGAAAGATAGCAAGTGGGCAGAAATTTTTCAGTATGATGTTTACAAGGGTTTAGGAAGAGAAGAAGATGCAGAAAGAATCTATAATTTATACATCAATGGGAAAGATGATTTTCCTAGAGCAAACACTTATTGGTTTAAAGACTGGTTTTATCCCATTTATGAAAATTATGGTGAGAGTGCCGTTTTGAATAATTTTTTCGAACTGCTTTCTAAGTACTTTCCAAAAAATGGTCAATCTTATGCAAGAAGAATGAACATGGGCGAATTTGTTCATTTCTGGAGTGGTGCAGCAGGCAAAAATCTTAAAACTTTGGCAACTGATGCTTTCGGCTGGTCAGACGAAACAGATAAAGAGTTTCTACAAGCTCAAAAAGACTTTTATCAGATAAGCTATTAATACAGAACAAAATTTTAAATACAGCAATTTACTATTATTTACCTATCGCAATTTTCGGTTTTAACAAACAATTTTAAACTAGTGAATTAACATGCAGAAAAAATCTATTTTCTATTTTCCAGCTATTATCTTGTTATTGAGTTCTTTCATTTATTTAAACTCTCAGTTGCAAGAAGAACCAGAAGTAATTCAAAGAAAGGGATATACGCTAAAGATTATTAATCAGGATGCTAATTTTAATCCTGCATTAAAAGAAAGAATGGTAGAGACCTTCTTTTACATTTATCCGACCTTGGCTAAAAATTTCAATAGAAACTCAACCAACGAAGTAACATTTTTTATCGATACCACTTACACAGGAGTTGCTGAAGCGGGTGGAGGCAGAGTGAGATACAATCCGAAATGGTTTGTGAGACAGCCGGGAGATATAGATGTGGTTACACACGAAGTTATGCATATCGTACAGAACTACCCGAATGGTGCAGGACCTTGGTGGGTAACTGAAGGCATTGCCGATTATGTGAGATATACTTTTGGTGTAGATAACGAAGGTGCTGGTTGGACATTAACCGAGTTCAATAACAATCAGAAATACGATAATGGTTATAGAATTACTGCTCGTTTTTTTGTTTGGATTGAGAGCAAAGTAAAACCGGGTGTAGTAAAAGCACTTGACCATGCCATGAGAACCAACACTTATACAAAAGATATCTGGAAAGAAGAGACTGGCAAAACAGTCGACGAACTTTGGGAAATGTATGCACAAGACCCAAGTATTTAGTCTTCATTTATAAATTGAAATAGACACAAATTAAGATTCAATTGAGGAATCTATGAGGTTTATAAGGTAAGCCAAATCGATTTATCTATATTTGAGACTTTAAAAATTTTCTGAGACTAAACTTATCATTGACCTACTAATTAATTATGAAGCAACTGCTTATTATTTTAATTTTTTTGCAAACATTTACGGTGTTCGCCCAAAACGAAGACCTAATACAATATGCTGATCCATTAATTGGAACACATAAAATGGGCCATACATATCCGGGAGCCACAGTGCCTTTTGGTATGGTGCAATTGAGCCCAGAAACCGATACTTTATCTTATGAAGTTGATGGCAGATACAACACTTCGGTTTATAAATATTGTGCGGGTTATCAGTATGACGATCCTACCATAGTTGGCTTTGCACACACACATTTTAGTGGTACTGGTCACTCTGACTTAGGAGACTTTTTAGTGATGCCGACAGTAGGCGAACTACAAATGAATCCGGGAACTGAAGATGATCCTAAGAGTGGTTTCCGTTCGGCTTTTTCTCATGATAAAGAGCATGCAGAGCCAAACTATTATCAGGTAATGTTAGAAGACGACCAGATCAATGCTGAGCTAACAACAAGCAACCGCGTTGGATTCCATCAGTACACTTTCCCTAAATCATCAGATGCACACATTATTTTGGATATGATGTATGGCATTTACAATTACGATGATAAAAATGTGTGGACTTTCATTCGAGTGGAGAATGATACAATGGTAACAGGTTTCCGCCAAACACATGGTTGGGCTAGAACGCGTACTATGTATTTTGCCATGACATTCTCAAAACCTTTTAAGCAATACGGAACTAGCGATTTTTCTAAAAAGCAAGTTTATAAAGGTTTTTGGAGAAAGTTTGATCAGGCAAACAACTTCCCCGATATTGCTGGTGAGCAAATAAGAATGCACTTCGATTTTGATACCGAAGAAGGTGAGAAAATTAAAATCAAATTTGCACTTTCTCCAGTAAGTACAGCGAATGCAGTTGAAAACTTGAATACGGAGATTCCTCATTGGGATTTTGAAAAGGCGAAAAAAGATGGTCAGCAATTGTGGCAAAAAGAGTTTGAAAAGATCAACGTAACTACTGGTAGCAAAGAAGAAATGGTGAATTTCTATACAGCCATGTACCATACTTTTTTAGGACCAACTACATATATGGATGTAAATGGTCAGTATAAAGGTTTAGATCAAAATGTGCATCAAGCAGATGGATTTACCAATTATACTACCTTTTCACTGTGGGATACTTACAGAGCTTTGCATCCATTCTTTAATGTAATTCAACCAACAAGAAATGCCGATATGGTGCAATCGATGTTGGTGCATTACGACCAAAGTGTGCATAAAATGTTGCCTGTTTGGTCGCATCATGCCAATGAAAACTGGTGTATGATTGGCTACCACAGTGTTTCAGTAATTGCAGATGCAGTAATGAAAGACAATATCGATTTTGATGCTAACAAAGCATTAGATGCATGTGTAGCAACTGCCAACTACAGAAAATACGATGGAATCGGCTATTATTTAGATATGGGTTATGTGCCAGAAGATAAAAATAGTTCTTCAGTTTCTAAAACTTTAGAGTATGCGTACGACGATTTTTGTATCGCTCAAATGGCTAAAAAGTTGGGTAGAGATGATGTGTATAAAGAATTTAGCAAGCGTGCAGAAAACTGGAAAAATGTATACGATGCTTCTATCGGTTACATGAGACCTAAATTGAGCGATGGTACTTTTAGAAAAGATTTTGACTTACTAAGCACACACGGGCAAGGTTATATTGAAGGTAATGCTTGGAACTACAGCTTGTATGTTCCACAAGACCCTGCAACTATGATCGAGATGATGGGAGGTAAAAAGCAATTTGTAAAACACCTCGATTCACTTTTCACGATGGACTTACCAGATGAGTTTTTTGCTCATACAGAAGATATTACCAGAGAAGGAATTATCGGAAACTATGTGCATGGAAATGAGCCAGCTCACCACGCGGCTTACTTGTATAACTGGACAGATCAACCTTGGAAAACCCAAGACAAAATCAGAATGATCTTAAAGAAACAGTATCAGGCAGCACCAGATGGTTTAGGTGGAAATGACGATTGCGGTCAAATGAGCGCTTGGTATATTTTCAGTTCATTAGGGTTCTATCCAGTTGCTCCTGGTTCAGACCAGTATGCATTTGGTAGCCCAGCAATTAAAACCGCTGCACTTCACTTAGAGAATGGTAAAACCTTCGAAATTGAAGCAGTAAACCAAAGCGATAAGAATGTGTACGTGAAGAAAATAGAACTGAACGGAAAGGCAATCGACAGAAGATACCTTACTCATTCGGAGATTACAAATGGTGGAAAACTCACATTCTACATGAGTTCTAAACCAAAGAAATAATTGATTATTAGTAAAACTAATTTGCTGTAATCGAGAAAGATCCAATACATTCAGTTAAATGTATAAAAGGGTTGGGGTATTTACCTCAGCCTTTTTTCATTTTAAAAAAACACCGAAAGAAGCATAGAATAAAGGAATTGTAACATCATCTTACTATCATATATCATCCAGATAAATATATTTGCCTTTGTATGTAATTAATTTGATCGCGTCGAGAGATACAAAAGTAAATTTGATATGAAACTAATTTTTTCAGGAATATTCCTGCTATTCTTTTTAATACAATTCAACTCCTTTTCTCAATCTAGTAAAGCCACCAATCCGATCATTTTTGCAGATGTGCCCGACCTCTCTATGGTTCGGGTAGGTGATACTTATTACATGAGTAGTACCACCATGCATATGAGTCCCGGAGTACCTATCATGAAATCTAAAGATTTAGTGAATTGGGAAATTGTAAACTACGCTTACGATATACTAGAAGATGTTGATGAACTTAATCTGGAAAATGGCAAAAGCGATTATGGTAATGGTTCGTGGGCGAGTTGCATCCGCTACCATAATGAAACCTTTTATGTTTCTACCTTTTCAGGTACCACAGGTAAGACTTATATCTATTCAACCAAAGACATTGAAAAAGGACCTTGGAAAAAGATTTCGTTCGAACCTTCTTATCACGACCATAACTTCTTTTTTGATGATGATGGCCGTAACTATCTCATTTGGGGAAATGGGAAGTTAATGATCGCTGAGTTAAAAGATGATTTAACAGGAGTGAAAGCTGGTACTGAGAAAGTTTTGATTGAAAATGCCAGTGCACCTGCTGGTAATAATATAGGATTAGGTGCAGAAGGTTCTCAGCTATTCAAAGTGAATGGGAAGTATTATTTATTTGATATTACTTGGCCAAAAGGAGGAATGCGAACTGTAGTAATCCATCGAGCTGATAAAATTACTGGACCATATGAAGGCAGAGTTGGTTTACAAGATAAAGGTGTTGCACAAGGTGGTTTAATCGACACGCCAGATGGAAAATGGTTCGCCTATTTGTTTAGAGATTTTGGTGCAGTAGGTCGTATACCTTATTGGGTTCCAGTAACTTGGGAAGATGGCTGGCCGGTTTTAGGTGTAGAGGGAAAAGTACCAGAAACATTGAATTTGCCTGCAAGCAAAGGTGTAATTCCTTATATCGTAAATTCTGATGAGTTTAAGCGCAAGAAAAAAGATGCTGATTTGCCTTTAGCTTGGCAGTGGAACCATAACCCAGTTAATGAACTTTGGTCAATGTGTGAGCGGAAAGGTTATTTAAGATTAAAAACAGGTAGGATAGATTCACACTTTTTAGAAGCTAGAAACTCGTTGACTCAAAGAACTTTTGGTCCACAATGCTCAGGCTCTACTGCTATTGATGTTACAAATATGAAAGATGGTGATATTGCGGGTTTAGGCTTATTACAGAAAAAGTATGGTTTAGTGGGAGTGAAGTTTGAAAATGGTGAAAAGAAATTGGTAATGATAAACGCTCAAAACGATACACCTGAAGAAATTGAAAGCTTGCCGATCGAGCAAGAAATTGTTTATTTGAAAGTTGAATGTGATTTTGAGGAGAAGAAAGATGTAGCAGATTTCTATTACAGTCTTGATGGAACAAATTGGAAGAAAATTGGTAATCAATTACACATGGTTTACACTTTACCACATTTTATGGGTTATCGATTTGCTTTGTTCAACTATGCCACTAAAAGCACTGGTGGTTATGTTGATTTCGATTATTTCCATGTAAAAAATGAGCTGACAGAGAAGTAATCTCTTTTGCTCCATATTTATGCATAAAAAAACCTTTCATGTTTTATAAGCTTCAAAGCTCAGAACATGAAAGGTTAAAATCTATCCTTTTGAAACGATTATTTCACTTGCACTTCATCTAAGAAGATAAACTGATCAGGATTACTTACAATCACTTTTACATAGCGAGCTTGCTCAGCATCAAAAGCTAACTTAAAGTTTTTGAAACTTCTACCCGGATTTTTCTGTGCTGGATTTTCAACAGAAGCAACTTCGTGATATTCTTTGCCATCAACAGATAAGAATGCTTTTGCACCAGTTGGGAAATAAATGCCCGAACCTTGGCTTTCTAAACTTCCCACATTCACTTCACTTACTTCAGTAGCTTCTCCCAAATCGATAACAATATTCATATCATCTCTTAACCAACCTTGCCATTTTCCATCATGGAAATCTAAGCTGCCATTAATACCATCCACCAATGTATATGGTGTTGCAGTATAATTTTTATGTGGTTCTGTATTGTAAGTTACTTGCTTGCTAAAAGCCTTGTGGAAGTTATAAGATTGTTGGAAAACAGCTCCGTAAACCTTATTGTCTTTGTAAGCTGCTGCTTTTACATTGGCAGTTTCACTTAATACAATTGGCGATGTATATTTTTGAGCATTTTCATCTAACTCAGAGCCATCCAAGGTGTAGCGAATGTCGGTATTTGGAATCTCAGTTTTAAGCTCTAAAATGATCTTTTTGTCATCCATGTTTACACTATCCTCAGCCATTACAGCATAAGCACTTTTCGCATAATTGATACCTGCATACTCATATCGCTCAAACTGAGTCTGAATTCTCTTTGTAAAATCTAACCAATCGTGTTTGTCTGAATTTGTCCATAATGCTTCTGATAACGCAGAGATTCTTGGGTAAATCATGTACTCAGAGTGAGATGATTTTGGAATAAACTCAGACCATAGATTCGCTTGTCCACCTAAAATGTGTTTTTTCTGCTCAGCACTCATGCTATCCAAAACTGGGTTAAACTGATAAACTCTACTTAGTGGGAGGTAAGCATTAAATGCCTCAGGCTCACTGTCTTGTGGTCCTTGGTAGTAATCAAAATAGCAATAAGAAGTTGGTGTCATTATTACATCATGACCTTGCTCAGAAGCTTCCCAACCACCTTCGAATCCTCTCCAACTCATTACTGTTGCTTCTGGTGCTAAACCTCCTTCTAAAATCTCATCCCAACCAATCATTTTTTTACCTTTAGAAACAATGTATTTCTCCATGCGCTTCATAAAGTAACTTTGCAATTCTTCTACACTCTCCAATCCTTCTTCTTTAATTCTCTTCTGGCAATGAGGGCAAGTTTCCCAATTGGTTTTGGTAGCTTCGTCTCCACCTGCATGCACATATTGCGATGGGAACAATGGGATAATTTCATCAAATACATTTTCTAGAAACTCGAAAGTAGTTTCTTTTCCCGGGCAAAAAATATCTGTAATTGGCCAAACACCGCCAGATGGAACCATAATCGGTTCACCCTTGCAAGACAGTTCAGGATACGATGCAATGGCACTCATTACGTGTGCAGGCATTTCAATTTCAGGAATTACTTCTACACCTTTCGTCTGCGCATAAGCCACAATTTCTTTAATATCTTCTTGTGTATAAAAACCACCAAAAGTCGCTTTCTCACCAAGTTCTGGTTTCCTTCTGGCATTCCAAGCAGCATCTTCTTGATCTACACGATAAGCGCCAATTTCTGTAAGCTTTGGATATTTTTTTATTTCGATTCTCCAACCCTGATCGTCTACTAAATGAAGGTGCAATTTGTTCAATTTGTGAAAGGCAAGTCTATCGATGGTTTTTAAGACATATTCCTTTTTAAAGAAATGACGAGAAACATCCAACATCAAACCCCTCCATTTAAATTGAGGGCCATCTTGAATAGATACATTAGGCACAACCCAATTTGCACTGCTTACCTTGCTAGTGCTGTTTATTTGAGGAGGTAGTAATTGAATGATGGTTTCTAAACCATATAGAAAGCCATTAAAGTCAGATGCAGCTAAAGTGATGTGATCAGAAGTTACATCTAAGTTGTAATTTTCAGCGGGTAATTGGCTATCAATCTCAAGTACTATATAATTAGAAGCTGGTTTTTCGCTAGCCACAGTCAAATCAAATCCGGCAGCTTGTTTGAATGGTTCTGCAATAACTCCAGCTAGTTCTTGGTATGCGGCATCAGCAATTACTATTTGAGTTTGCGCATCGAAAGTAAAGCTCCCATTATTCAGTTTAAGCGCATTAGGTTTAGGAATAATATTGATGTCGCTTTCAGAAAAATTAGATTCCTTTTCAGAAGAACATGCTCCTAAAAGCAATAAGAAAAGCGAAGCTAAATAGAAGATAGATTTGATTTTCATGTGATAAATATTGTATTAAGATGATATGAATGTCTACGTAATAGAGCGAAGATAACAAATAATTCAGATATTATGTGTGCGGGCACATAATCTACTTAGATTGGATTATATATAAAGTATAAATCTTAGCGATTAGCATATTTGTATAGCAATACATAAAAGTGAAACATCTTTCACTATTCCAATATAAACTTTGATAATATTGATTTAATCCTTTTGTAACATTTTATTAATCGACAAATAATTACATACTAATAAATAGTAAGTATAGCCTATTATAAATTCTAAATGAATCACATTCACAAACTGTAGTTTAGGTTTGGTTGATAGGTTTAATTACCAGTAAATCAGTTAGTTATAAATGCATCTTCAAGTGATTGAAGCATTAACATATATTTCTATATTGTTCATATATCTTACATACAACTGTACATCGGAAATGCGTTTTCAAATCAAAAAACAAACAAAACATACATATTTCAAGCATATCCCGATTAAAACAATGATCTCGCGACTAAAGAACCTAAATAATATTAAATCGAAACTAAGATTAGCCTTTCTATATATTATTATACTATTCCTCATTGGAGGAGGAATTTCTTACCTGATGTTAGATAATGTGGTAAGAATGGCAAACCTTAATAGCGTTGGACAAGAATTGTCTTCTGCCATTATGCATGCCCGAAAAGCTGAATCCGATTTTATGAATTTCGATTCCAGAACCGAAGCTTTATATGAGCAACAAAGTTCTGTCAACATCGAAAAGTTTCAAATGCAAATGCAGCTGGCAGACTCATTATTAAATTTACTTTCTAACAATGATAATTTTAAAAATGTAGCTGCTCAGAATGTATTAACTCAATTGAATATTATTGATGCTAATTTGGTTGAATACCAAAATAAATTTGAGCAAGTAGTTGCACTCCAATTAAAGCGAGGCTTTAAAGATTATGGTCTAGAAGGAGCAATTAGGGCACATGTGCATCAATTACAAGATTGCGATGCAAAACCTGAGCAAGTGTTGGCTTTAACACTCCGCAAACATGAGAAAGATTACTTTATCAGAAAAGATTTGAAATACCTAGATAAGCTATCTCAAACCGCAGAGATATTTAGGTCTTTATTAAAGTCTGGTTACGATGAATCTGATGCTTACAGGCAAAAACATTTAAGTACCATTGATGCTTACGAAAAAGGATTTAAAGAAATAGTAGCGCTTGAGCAAGAGATAGGAACAGATAAAAATCAAGGTTTACTGGCTCAAATGAATGAAGCAGTACTTAAAACAGAACCTGCTTTATTATTAGTGCAAGATGCCATAAGAGAGCAAAATATTAAAATGCGTAGACAGGCTTTTATTTCTCTGGCGGTTACAGTGGTAATCTTAATGGCATTGGGTATATTCTTGAGTTTTAGGCTTTCATCGCAAATTGCCAACCCAATAGTTCACTTAAACGACGAAGTATTGGCTTACATGGAGGGCACTTCTAAGTTCGAAAAATTCCAATTGAAGAATGCTATTAGCGGTGAGATTAAAAGCTTGGTAAGTAACTTTAGAGAGTTAGCCGCTCGCATTAACGAAAATATCAACGATATTTCTGAGAAAAATAAAGAACTAGAAGTAAAAGCAGAAGAAGAAAAGCTTAGAAGATGGATTAATGAAAGCCTTTCAGAGATTAATGACATTACTCGCAAAAGTACTGACCTAGAAACCCTTTCTGAAGATGTAATCTCTCAACTGGTAAAATTAACCAGCAGCAATATAGGAGCTTTATTTGTACTCGATAAAAATGCAAATGCAGAAGATGTGTTGGAGATGAAGGGTTGTTATGCTTACGATCGTAAAAAGTATTTGAATCAGAGCTTTTATCCGGGAGAAGGACTTATTGGTCAAGTATATTTAGAGAAAGACAGTGTTTATTTGCAAGAGATTCCTCAAGAATATTCAAAAGTATCGTCTGGTTTAGGGGAGATTCCACCAAAAAATATCTTTATTGTTCCAGTGATGGATGATGAAAAAGTAGAAGGAGTAATAGAGTTGGCATCACTTGAAATATACAAACCACACCAAAAAGAACTGATCGAGAAAGTAGCAGATAGATTAGCATCAGTTCTCAAAAACAACAAGCAAAGTATAATTACCAGAAGGTTATTACAAGAATCTCAACAGATGACAGATAACTTAAGAGCCAGTGAAGAGGAGCTGAGACAAAACTTAGAGGAGTTAGAAGCCACACAAGAAGAACTTAATCGTATTGGCAAAGAGAGCACCACAAAAATGGAAAAAGCAAACATGCAATTAGTTGTAATGATGGATGTGTTCTTAAAAGATTATGATGGTATAACTATTTTGAATGAGCATAATGAGGTAGTTTATGGCAATGGATGCTTAAACAAAATAGAAAATGACAAAGAGCAAAAACTCGTAATTGATATGCTCATTGCTAAATACAGAGATGGATTTGTTTGGGAAAAAACAAATAATAAAATTTCGATTCAAGAAGAAGATGCCAACTTTACCATTTTTGAATCTAACACAAATAATCAGGTATATTATATAGTACTAATAAAGAATCAAATCAAAGAATGTTTAGCTAGCTAATAGCTAAGAAAAACAATTTGTTCGCATATGGGATTTAGATTACATCTTGTAATTGTAAATCCTTTTTTTATTTCTTTTCCGAGCAACAATTCTCTAGTCAAGTACAAAAAAATGCTTTACAAGACTCAGAAGGCTATTGCTCATTTTACATGTAGATCGCCCAATCGTAAAGTAAATATTAATTGTAGAAATCTTAATAAAATACTAAAACTATAATGTAAGAATTGGAGTTAATGAACATATAAATTATTAAAAGTAGAACTTAAAAAGTTTTATTTTTTTATTGTTTCAATAAATTCCGGTTTAAAAAATGGAGGATAACACCTGGTTAAGCTACTACAAAGTGATATTAGAAAAAGTTAGTTTTGATAACTTTTTATTAAAAAAGGAATATAATAAAGCTAAGAAAACTTTATTGCCATTTCAATTAGAAATACTAGAAGAATGGATGATTAACAAAGGATATGTCCTTATGTAAATATGAATTAAAAAAACAATATAGAGAAAGCTCATCAGATCAGTCTGGTGAGCTTTTGTTTTTATAGTCAGCTCAAATTGTATAGAAAAACCTCCTCACATCAAAAAATTAAAAATTACTTAATAATAAGTTAGACACCTATCTGAAAATCTTTTGCTTACTTTAAATTTTACTTTTAGAGTATAAAAAATTTATTTTGAAGAGCTATAAAGAATTATCAGATACTGAGTTGGTTATTCATTTTACAGGTGAAAACCAACAAGCCTTTAATGAAATTTTCAATCGATATTGGAAGCAGCTCTATAAATATACTTTCAATATTTTGAATGATAGTGCCCTTACCGAAGACTGTTTGCAAGAAGTTTTTACAAATATTTGGGTTAAGCGCAATGAGTTAGAAATTAATAATTTAAAGAACTACTTATTTTCATCAGTCAGGTTTAGAGCTATTTCCAGAATAAGACAAGCCAAATTCACCTCAATTAATGAAGAGATAATAGATTCTTTGGTAGTAGACCAAGAAATTCTTTACGATGTAGTAGAGTTGGAAGAATCTATTAAAGCGGCTGCAGAGCAATTAACAGATCGTTGTAAAGAAATATTTCTAAGAAGCAGATTCCAACATCAAAGCAATAAAGAAATCGCAGAGTCTCTAAATATCTCTATCAGAACAGTAGAGAACCAATTATCTATTGCCCTCAAGCATGTTCGAAACGTGCTACAAAACTCTGGTAGCTTGGCGATTCTATTGCTTTTCTATTTATAACCTTCATTTAAGCCCAGCTCTTTTTCACTAGAAATATCAATGCAACATTACCTCTGTGTTATCAAAAATGGAGCTTTATGAATTAATCATTATCAATGCATTTTTCTCAAAAAATCTATGTGAGTTAGTCGATTTACCTGCGTCATGCTAATGAAAACCGGATAGTATGACAAAAGAAGAGTTTTTTAAGCTTTCAGATAAATACCAAGAAGGCAAGTGTACAAAAGAAGAAATAAGTGTATTAAATGAGTTTTGCGAGCGCGTACAAATTCAAGATACCACTGCCAACTGGAATTTATCTGAGGAAGAAAGGATAAAATTTAGGCTATACAATAGTATTTTAAAGGATATAAACAAAGAAGTATTTATTAGCGAAAAGCAGACTTTTTATTTTTCACCTTTCAAAATTGCTGCATCGATTACCTTGTTAATTGGAGCTTTGTTTTTCATCTATAAAGCTAATTATAACAATGTGCAGCCGAGCAATATCACTAAAGCAACTTCTAGAGGTCAACACTTAAATATTACTTTAACTGATGGAACAACTGTAGCATTAAATGCTTCGAGTTCACTCACATTTCCAGAAAAATTTGAAGGTGGTCAGCGAGTGGTTGAGCTAAAAGGAGAAGCTTTTTTTGATGTGAAAAGAGACACTAGCAGACCATTTATTATTAAAACCAGCAATTCGGAAACTACTGTTTTAGGTACCTCTTTCAACATAAATGCTTATGAGAATAAAGATGAAACACAGGTGACAGTTGCTACTGGAAAAGTGAAGGTAGCAAGTGCAAAAGATCAATCAGTTTATCAAATTCTTATACCGAATCAACAGGCGAGTTTAAGTTTGCTAACTAACTCAATCACAGTTGATTCTGTAGACTTAGATAAAGTAATTGCTTGGAAAGAAAACATCCTTTATTTTGATAATACATCGATGCGAGAAGTCGCCAATACTTTAGAAAACTGGTACGATATCGACATCATCATCAAAGATAATTCACTGAATAACTGCCTGATCAGCGGGAAATATAAGAGTGATGAGTTAAGCAACATATTAGAGAGTCTCAAATTTATGCAGAACATTTCCTTTGAAAAAACCGGTGAAAAGGAGATTACATTATCTGGTGGAAACTGTAATTAATAATGCCTATGAAAAAAAACTGAAACAAGATTAAGCATCTAAAACATTGAATTAGAATTTCTTCGAATAAGAAATTTTAGCTACAAAAAAGCCCAATCCTGTTGGAGCAGGTCTGGGCAGAAAAAAACCTCTTTCAAAAGATTTTATAATGATGACAAAATTACAAAAACAATTGATAAATCTATCAAAACAGCTATGCTATGTCTTTATTCTACAGTTGGTTGCTATCCAGTTAATGGTGGCGGCACCATCTGTAAGCCAAAGCATAGAGAAAGTAAAAGTGAATGTAGATACCAAAAATGCGGGTCTTATCGAAGTTTTTTCGGTAGTTGAAAAACAGACCGATTTTGTATTTATCTACAACCAAGAAGTAAGAGAAAACAGATCGAAATTCAATTTCGATTTAAAGGAAATTTCTGTAGCCGATTTGCTTAGAAAAATAGCTGAGTCTACCGATTTTAGATTCAAGCAAATCAATTCGAACATTACTGTAACCAAGAAAGAAGCAGATAGCACAGAGAAAGAAAATACAGATAGTGTTATTATCGGTAAAGTAATTGATGAGAGCACAGGTGAAGCACTAGTAGGAGTAAATGTTTTGGTGAAAGGAACAACCAAAGGAAGCATTACCGATGTAGATGGCAATTTTAGATTAGAAGCCAGCGAAGATGCCACTTTAGTTTTTTCTTTTATCGGTTATGAAACGCAGGAAGTTTCTATTGGAACTCGTACGGAGTTTAATGTCGCTTTAAAAGCAAGCTCAGATGAACTTTCTGAAGTAGTAATTGTAGGTTATGGTATCCAAGAAAAGTCTGATGTAACCGGTGTGGTTAACTCTGTTAACAGTGAAGATATTTCTGAAATTCCGACAACGAACCCTTTGCAAGCTTTAAAAGGTAAAGTTTCTGGTTTAGATATTTACAATAGTGGTAATGAGCCGGGTTCTTCAGTTTCTATTAATATTAGAGGTCAGCGTTCAATTGGAGCAGATAACTCACCACTTATCATTTTAGATGGTATTCCAATTATTGGTGGATTGAATGACATTAGCCCGAATGATATTGAGTCTATCGAGATTCTGAAAGATGCCTCAGCAACTGCCATTTATGGTTCTAGAGCTTCTAATGGTGTAATTCTAATTACTACTAAAAGAGGTCACGATGGTAAAACGGTTATTTCTTACGATGGCTACTATGGCGTAACCAATGTGATTAAGAAATTAGACTTAATGGATGGGTCTCAGTTTGCTCAACTAAGAAGAGAAGCAGAGCGCACAGCTTCTGGCGCTTATCCAGACGACGAAGATATTTTTGATAACATCGCCTTAAATTCTTTAGTAACAGGTGATTATACAGATTGGCAAGATTTCACCTTTGAAGCGGGTCACAAACAAAATCACCAACTTTCTTTAAATGGTGGAAGTGATAAATTGCAGTTTGCAGCTTCTGGTAATTACTTCGATGAGCAAGGTATTGTTAGCTCTTCTAAATACGAAAGAACTTCAGCAAGACTTAACCTCGATTATCAGGTAAATGATAAGTTAAAATTCGGAGCTTCTTCATTTGCGAGTTACTCTAAGCAAGATTACACCGCAGCAGATTTGTTTGATAATGTATTGAGATTAAGCCCACTTGGAAAACCTTATGATGAAGAAGGCAATATATTATTTCGCCCAACATCAGACGAAGGACAAAGAGTAAACCCACTTTCAGATATTGCCAATTCTGTTGATGAAAGATTTACAACGAGAGTTTTTGCTAGCTTCTTTGGAGAATACAAACTAGCTAAAGGTTTAACTTATCGCTTAAATGTTGGACCAGATGCTAAGTTTTATAAAAGAGGTTATTTCTACGGAAGTGAAACCACACAGTCTCAAGGAGGTACTTCTTTGGCAGGAACCAGCGATTCAGATGTAAAATCGATCACGGTAGAAAACATGTTAACTTACAACAAAGAAGTTGGCAAACATTCATTTGGAACTACATTGGTTCAAAGTTATCAGGGACAAGTTACCAGAACTTCTTCTATCAATGTAAATGACTTACCATACGATTCTCAAGGATACAATAATTTAGGTTCTGCGGGTGAAGTGTTAAACGTAAATTCAAACTATCAGAAATGGGAGTTGCTTTCTTACACAGCCAGAATCAACTATAAGTTTAACGATAGATATTTATTCACCTTTACTGCGCGTGCAGATGGTTCATCGAGATTTGCAGAAGGTGAAAAATGGGGCTTTTTCCCATCGGCAGCAGTTGCTTGGAGATTATCAGACGAGCCATTCTTGGCTGATGTAGACATGTTAAGCAATTTAAAACTAAGAGCTAGTTACGGTGAAACTGGTAATACTGCAATCTCTCCTTATCAAACATTTAGTACTTTAGAAGAGAGCTCTTACGTGTTTGGTACAACTGGCGCAGCAGGTTTTCAACCGGGAACAATCTCTAACCCAAATCTTAAATGGGAAACCACAAAACAGTTAAATGCAGGAATCGAGTTTGCTTTTTGGGATACTAGAGTAAGTGGTTCAGTTGATTATTACATGGCAAAAACAGACGATTTGCTTTTATCACGTAGCTTACCTTCTAGCTCAGGTTTTACAGATGTTTTTGAGAATATCGGTGCGACAGAAAACAAAGGGGTGGATATTCAACTTTCATTCAAAAACATCACTTCATCAAACAATGGTTTCCAATGGCAAACCGATCTTACAT
>PBYL01000367.1 GCA_002729595.1 Thalassovita sp.
AAAGCTATGAAAGAAAATAAAAGTGGAAGCAGTACAGCCACAAAGCTCAGACAAAGTTTGGTAATTATTCAGTTCGTCATTTCCACTTTAATGATTTTTGGTTCAGCTATTATTTATCAACAACTTAACTTTTTACAGAGCAAAGATTATGGATTCCAAAAGGAAAGGCTTGTATACTTTGCCATAAAGGGTAAAAATATACGCCGAAATTTAGATAGCTTTAAAAACCAATTAACACAAGTACCCGGTGTAGATAAGGTGAGTATTTGCTATGGTATACCTGGCGATAATGTTGCTTGGGATGCTATTATCCAACACGAAACACAAAAAACGATTTCAGCCAATCTTTTTGCCGTTGATTATAATTACCCAAAAACACTAGGCTTAGAATTTATTGCTGGGAGAGATTTTGATGTAAATCTAAAAACTGATTCGGCTGAAGCATTTATCATTAATGAAACTGCTGTAAAAAACTTGGGTTATAGCTCGCCAGAAGAAGCTTTAGGTAAAGAGTTAGATTGGAACCCTTGGGTAGAAGAAGACTTAAAAACAGGCAAAATTATAGGTGTGGTAAAAGACTTCCACTATAAAAGTTTACACCAGAAAGTAGAAGCAGCAGTTTTACAAATTTACCCTACTGCCTATCGCTTTATTCTTGCTAGTATTGGATCTAATAATTCTATCCCTAATAGTTTAAAAGGCATAGAAAAAGTCTGGAAAGAATACGCCCCTGAAAAGCCATTCGATTATCAATTTATTGATGACTCTTTTGATAAATCATATAGAGCTGAGCAAAAGCTTGGAAACATATTTATTGTGTTTGCACTAGTATCTGTATTTATCGCATGCTTCGGTTTGTTTGGCCTTATCTCTTTTAGCACTGCTCAAAAACGAAAAGAAATTAGCATTAGAAAAGTGCTTGGAGCCAATCAATTTAGTATTGTTAAAATGCTCATTGCCAGCTTTAGCAAACTGGTAATAATAGCTGCATGTATTTCTTTACCACTGGGTTACTACTATGCACAAAACTGGCTGCAAGAATTTGCCTACCAAACGCACATTGGTGTAGGAGTCTTTATGGTATCGATTTTCTCAATTGTAGCAATTTCATGGTTTACTATTGCTTACCATGCCATTATTGCTGCTTTCGAAAAACCAGTAAATGCTTTAAGGTCGGAGTAATTAATTCCTGTCAAATTTATTTTAAAAAATATTTCTCGATGAAATTCATACATTTCTTTCTTTTAATGGCGATTTCCCATGTATTGTTTGCAAGAGCCGACCATACTTACAAGCATATTTTAATTACTAATGATGATGGGATTGAAGACATTGATCGTTTGGTTGCTCTTGCCAAAAGTGTTCGACATGCTGCAGATCAGGTTTCTATTATAGTTTCGTCTTTTGATAGGTCTGGCACAAGTAATTATACTACTTTAGGAAAGTATCAATCTACTATAGAAATTACCACCAAATATATTGACACACTCAACCATGTAGCTGTTTATGAAACACCGGGAAATCCGGCTGACTGTGTACTTATAGGTTTAAGCGGATTTTTTAAAGATAATAGACCCGACTTGGTACTTTCTGGAATTAACGGTGGGGCAAATACTGGTACTGAGTGGTTTGGTTCAGGCACCATCGGAGCAGCAAGAATGGCTGCTTATTTAGGCGTAAAAAGTATTGCTCTTTCAGGCTTTGATGATGATAACCCTGAGTCTTTTAAACTGATACCTGAATGGATTTCACATTTTATTTCTTCGTCAATCATAGATGAGTTAAGTAATAATCAATACTTTACAATAGCATTTCCCAAAGACATCAATAGTATAACAGGAGTTATTTTTTCTGCAAGAAGAATAGCTTACGAGAGACCTGAGAATATTGTCTTTCAAAAAATTAATACAAATGATGAACAAGCACTAGAAAGCACTACCATCTGGATACCTCAACATATTGCTAATCCTGTAGACAGCTCACTGAAATATGATGATTCAAAAGTAAAGGAAGGTTTCATCGTAATTACACCAATGACAATTGACGAAAATGATGAGGAAACACTAAAAAGATTGCAGCAATTACCAGAAAAACTTATCCCACAGTTTACTACAACTCAATAAGATTTTAACTGAACCCATTTAATTATGCTTCAAAACTATTTAAAAGTCTTATGGAGAAATACCATAAGGAATCAGGTATTTTCTTTAGTAAATCTACTTGGTCTTTCTGTAGGAATGGCTGCTTGCCTTTTGTTACTGGTGTATGTTTCTGATGAACTCAGCTACGACCAATATCACGAAAAAGGGGAAAGAATTTACAGGGTAACCGAAAGCTTTAAAAACGGAGAAGATTACACCACCACTGCCATGACTCCCTTTTTAATTGCTGAATACATTACAGAAGAACTGGCAGGTGTAGAAAACTATTTCCGATTCGATTGCAACATGGATAGAATGATTGTAGAAACAGGAGATAAGAAAATTTTAGAAGTTGGTAACATTGGTTTTAACGATTCTACATTCTTCGATTTCTTCTCGGTTGAACTGCTACAAGGAGACCCAATACAATCGCTATCTGGCCCAAATAAAATAGTGATTAGCCAACAAATAGCTGAAAAGTATTTTGGTAATGAACCTGCACTTGGCAAAACTTTTACACTTAGAAATCCATTTAACGATTTCAATTTTGATGTAGAAGTGACTGGTATAATGGAAAACATGGGACACAACAGCCATTTTAAGCGTGATTTTCTAATATCTATGTCTACAGCAGACATCATGTTTGGAAACAGAGCGAATGAATGGGGTTGGACTTCGGTATACTCATACATTATGTTAGCTCCCGGCCATGACATTAGCGAAGTAAAAGAGGCACTTCCAGAAATTGAAAAAAAATATGCACCTGAGTATTTTCAAGAATGGGCTCACTTCGGTTTACAACCCATGCAAGACATCCACTTAAAGTCTAATTTAAAAGACGAAATGAGTGTAAATGGAGACATTACTTATGTGTATATATTTATCGCAGTAGCAGCTTTTATCATCTTAATTGCTTCGATCAATTATATGAACTTATCTACTGCCAGAGCTGCAAAGAGAGCGAGAGAAGTAGGTATGCGAAAAGTTATGGGAGCTCAAAAAACGCAATTAATATTTCAGTTTTTAGCAGAAGCTTTATTCTTTACCTTATTGTCATTTATAATAGCAGGTTTTCTAGCAGAAATCACCCTTCCACTGTTTAATAATTTTTCTGGAAAGCAGCTAGAGATTAATTACATCAACTCGCCAGAATACCTGTATTGGTTTTTAGGCTTAGCTATATGTATCGGTTTATTTTCTGGTAGCTATCCTGCATTTATTCTTTCGCAGTTTCAGCCGGTGAGTGTGTTAAAGGGAAATCAGTCTACTGCGGGTAAAAACAGTTTATTACTAAGAAAAGGTCTGGTTATTTTTCAATTTGCTATTTCTATCACGCTCATTATCTGCACCATTATTATTTACAATCAGTGGGAGTTTATGCGAGAAAAAAAGCTTGGGCTCGATACAGATAAGATTATTAATATTCCAGTGAGTAATGAGAATATTAGAGATAATTATCAGGTGTTTAAGCAAGATTTACTCGGCTCACCCGGAGTTGCAGAAGTTGCTGCAATGAACAAACGTATTACCAATCGATTCTCAAATTATCGCCTTTTCAACTACGAAGGCTTCACCGAGACTTTCACCATGCCTTTTGGTGCTGTAGATGAAGATTTCTTTAAAGTATTTAATATTGATATGGTCGCAGGAAAGAGCTTTACTAACTACGCTGCCGACTCTGCTAAAAATATCATAGTGAATGAAGCTGCTGTAAAGATGCTAGGCAAAACACCAGAAGAAGTTCTGGGAACTAGATTTAAATTTGATGATAAATTTCAGCCTCAAATAATTGGTGTGGCTAAAAACTTTCATTTCGAATCGCTACATAATGAGATTATCCCCATGTGGTTTTATCATAGCAAAAACAACTATGGTAACATTGCGGTGAGAATTGCTAGCAACCAGTTAGATGAAGCCCTTACAAACATTGAAAAGAGCTGGAAAAAGATCAACACCCTCACTCCTTTTGAGTTTGAGTTTATGCAAGCCGAAATTGAACAAGCTTATAGAAGCGAACAGCGATTTTTTCAGGTCTTTGCCGTATTTGCTGGCTTGGCTATCATCATAGCATGTTTAGGCATTTTCGGATTAGCTGCTTTTACAGCCATTCAAAGAAAGAAAGAGATTGGCATAAGAAAAGTACTTGGAGCTTCTACCACTGGTATTACTTTGCTACTTTCCAACGAATTTACCTTACTGGTTTTACTGGCAAACATCTTTGCATGGCCGCTTGCATGGTGGCTTATGGATAGTTGGTTGGCAGATTTTGCTTACCACATCCAAATTAGCATTTGGGTATTTATCGGAGGTACTGTACTCTCATTATTGGTTGCTTTATTAACCGTAATCTTCCAATCGATTAAAGCAGCACTGAGTAATCCTGTTAACTCTCTAAGAGCTAACTAGTCAAAAAAAAACACTATCAAACAATACACACTATTACTATAATTAACTTAATATGATTCTCAATTTCTTAGTTATAGCGTTCAGAAATATCATTAGAAACAAGCTGTTTACCTCTATTAATGTATTTGGTTTAGCAGTAGGTATTGCTAGTGTAAGCATCATTATGGTTTACATTAATCATGAATTGAGTTATGATAAATTTCATGAATCTGCCGAGAATATTTACAGAATAGCTTGGTTTGGAGGTGGTGATTCTCCTCAAACACGCGTGCCACACCCAATGGCTCAAGCAATGGTAAATGATTTCCCTGAAGTAGAATCTGCTGTAAGTATAACACCGCTCTGGGGACCCGGACTTATTAGAGAAACATTTTCTGTAAATAATCCAGAAAACGACGATTGGTTTGATGAAAAGGACATACTGGCAGTAGACACCAGCTTTTTTAAAGTATTCTCTTTTGAAATGCTACTTGGCGATAAAGAAAATGTGTTGAAAAGACCTGATATCATTTTAATCACAGAGTCTACAGCAGTAAAGTATTTTGGAGAAAATTGGAGAGAGAAAAACCTCTTAGAAAAATTTCTTTCTGTAAACGATTCTAGATACATCATTCAAATTGGTGGAGTATTAAAAGATCCGCCTAAAACATCTCATTTCCACTTCGATTTTTTGGTTTCTTATATCAGACTTAAAGCTGAAGACCCAGATGATGAATTTATGACATGGGCAGATTTTGGCCACTTCAATTATATAAAACTAAAAGCAGGTAGCGACTCAGAAGCATTAGAAAGAAAACTTTTCGAATGGGTTGCTCCTCACATCAATGCAGACCAAGAAGCAATCGATTATTTTAACGAAAGACCGAATGTCGGATTCCAACTACAAAGAATTACAGACATTCACCTACAATCAAGAATACGCTGGGAGTTAGAAGCCAATGGCAATATAGCCTATGTGTACATTATGTCTGCGGCAGCGCTTTTCATTTTAATTATTGCTGCTTTCAACTTTATGAATCTCACCACAGCACAGTCTGCAAATCGCTCTAAAGAAATTGGAATCAGAAAATCTTTAGGAGCCAGACAAAATCAAGTTCGTTTTCAATTTATAATGGAGACCACTGTATTGGCAGCAATTTCTGTAATAATGGGGGGATTTATGGCTGAAATTACGCTGCCTTTCTTTGAAAACCTTACTGGAAAAACATTGGATAGCTCTCTATTATACACCCCAATTGCTATTGGCAGCTATGTACTAATCATTTTGTTTTTAGGCTTTATGGCGGGTTTATATCCTGCATTTGTGCTTGCTAGAGTCAATATTAGAAAAGTGTTGAAAGGCGAATTTGTATCTGGCAAAAAAGGTCATGCTTTTAGAAGCACACTCGTAGTGATTCAATTTGCTATTGCCATGATTTTGATAAGTGGAAGCATGGTTATTTTTAATCAGCTCATCTATTTACAAAATAAATCTTTAGGTTTTAATAAAGAAGAGAAAGTAGTTATCCCAATGATGGAGGGAGATATGAGAAAGAACTACCCTACGATGGAAAAAGAATTACTGAGACTTCCGGGAGTTAGCGCTGTTGCTGCGGTTTCTAATTTACCGGGCGGGCAGTTTAACCAGCAGTCTTTATATGATGCCGAACATCCAGAACATATAATCGATGCTTCTGAAATGATAAGCAGCCACGATTTTCTAAATCTGATGGATATAAAAATTATAGAAGGAAGAAGTTTCGATGAATCAATTATTACCGATTCGATAGATGCTTTTATTCTGAATAAAGAAGCGGTAGAAGCCTTGAACTTGAAAGAGCCAATTGGCAAAGAGTTAGTTTTGGATATGGATGGTTTCAAGTTGAAGGGATCAGTAATTGGCATTACAGAAAACTTCCATTATTTATCGCTCCACGACCCAATAAGACCTTTAATAATTATTGAACGACCGTGGTATAACCATTTAATAATTAACGTAGGCACCGAGCACCTCTCGGAAAATATGAATGCTATTAGAAACATCTGGCAAGAACACGCTGGTAACTTTATGTTCTCTTATAATTTCTTAGATGAAAACATTGATGCCCAATACCGAGCTGAAAAAATAACAGGTAAAATATTCGGCGTATTTTCTGGAATTGCTGTAGTAATCGCCTGTCTGGGATTATTCAGTATGGCTACTATTAATATGGAAAGAAGGAAAAAAGAGGTCGGTGTTAGAAAGATATTAGGTGCCTCAAAACCTCATATATTATTCTTGCTTTTGGGTGAGTTCAGCAAAATAATTTTGCTTGCTTTATTGCTAGCTGCTCCAATCGGCTGGTTTATGATGGACAATTGGTTGAATAACTTCACCTATCACATCAATTTAACTATTCAGTTATTTGTTGGAGCTGCAATTCTAGTAGTGTTTATCGCATGGCTCACCATTTCTGGCATTGCATTAAAAACGCTTGCCATCAATCCAACTGAAGCATTGAAATCAGAATAAGGTTTAGATTTCCATAAAAAAGCCAGTAGAAGGTGTTTCTACTGGCTTTTTTATTACTACATGATTTTTTTGAAACCAATCACTTTAAGTCAATGTAATAAACTAGTAATCAGCAAATTGTACTTTTATCTTGATATAAAAGTACGGCAGCGGCCGACCGCCAAAAGATCAAGACTGCGGAACCATTTTCTAAATTTTTTACACTTTTGCTAAAATCTCCTAACTCACTACGCTCAAACAAAGGAGATTTTTAAACGCAAATGCTCCAAAAATTATTAACGAAAATGTTTCCTAGGTCAATTTATACTCTAATAATCAACCCATTATACTTCTATAATTACTTTTACTTTTAAAAG
>PBYL01000368.1 GCA_002729595.1 Thalassovita sp.
CACCTAAATGTAGATTATCCATTCAACCTGACAGGTGTTCTTTACTTCCCGAAAGTAAAAAATGACATTACGCTTCATAAAGATAAAATTCAGCTTTACTCAAGACAGGTATTTATTACTGATGAAGTAAAAGAAATCGTACCTGAATTCTTAATGCTGATGCATGGTGTAATTGACTCACCAGATATTCCTCTTAACGTATCTAGAAGTTACTTACAGTCTGACAGTAATGTAAAGAAAATCAATAACTACATTACTAAAAAAGTAGCTGACAAGTTAATTGAGCTATTTAAAGACGACCGAGAAGGTTACGAAAAGAAATGGGAGAGCATCGGACTTTTCGTTAAATACGGAATGCTTTCTGACGAGAAGTTCTACGACAGAGCTAAAGGAATTGGTTTATTAAAAAACCTAGATGGTAAGCTTTTCACATTTGATGAGTATTTAGAGCACATCGCTGGTAACCAAACAGATAAAGACGGAAATAAAGTAATTATCTATACCAACGATAGAGGAAAGCAAGATGCTTATATCCAAGCTGCGCTTAAAAAAGACTACGATATTGTAGAGTTCGATAATGTTATCGACAATCACTTTATCGGTACTTTAGAGCAAAAGCTTGAAAAAGTTTCTATCAAACGTGTTGATGCTGATGTAGCTAACAAATTGATTGATAAGGGCGAAGCTCTTGAATCAGTTTTAAGCAAAGACGAAGAAGCTAAAATTAAAGAAATATATAAAAGTGCTATTGGTGACGATAAATTAGAGCCAGAAGTAACTGCAATGTCTGCTGAAGAAATGCCAGTTACAATTACACTTCCTGAATTTATGAGAAGAATGCAGGAAATGGCTGAGTTACAAGGTATGATGGGCGGCGGAATGTTCCCAAGCAGCCAAACTGTAACCATCAATGGTAACCACCCGATTACAGCTAAAATCTTAGCTGAATCTGATGAAGCAAAACAAAAAGAAATCGCTAAACAAGCTTACGATTTGGCTTTATTGTCGAATGGTAAATTGACTGGTGCTGCACTTACTGCATTTGTAAACAGAAGCGTAGGTATGATTTCTTAAAGAATTTTGAGCAAAACGAATTATCCGGGGCTTTGCAGATTAATTTCTGTAAAGCCTTTTTTTATGAATGAAGAGTGTGAGATTTCAATATTTTTTCGAATCGATTATTTAAATCTACATCAATTAACAAATGGCCTCTATTTAGCCAGATTACTTCACAAGTTGATAAACCTGCACTAAAAACCTCTGCTACTTCTGGCAAAATCACTTCATCTTTCTTACCCAGAAACAAAGTCACTTTTATTTTTTCCGTATTGATGATGGATTTTACTTTTTCTAAATCAGGCTTAAAAGTTCTGATAGAATCTGCCACCATAAAAAAACGGGTTCTTTGCACTATCGTACTAAAATGATTTTTAGTAAAGTCGAATAGAAACTTAGTGAGCAAACCCGATTGATGTGCCATAGTAGCTATTTTAAAAAATAACTTAGGTCGCTTCATTAATGACTTAAAAAGTAGAATAAACACTTCTGGCAAGTTATGAATATCGTATAATCTGTGAGTTTTGATGCCATCTGGCGCTAAAAGAAAAAGTTGATCTATCTGATGTGGGAATCTCACTAACATATTTAAAGCGACTTTTCCACCCATACTATAGCCTAATAATGAAAACCTATCTTTCCCTGAAATGCTTATTATTTCTTGAATGATGTTAACTATGTCATCTTTTGAAAATAATCCCTCATTCCATTGAGATTCTCCATGATAAGGAAAGCTAAGTGCCCATACCTCAAATTCTTTTTCCAAAGCTGGAAAGATTGGTTCAAACAAAGCCGCTTTGTCTCCAAAACCATGAAAGAGAATTAATAACTTATCCTTCTTTGCAGATTTTCGATATTCTATCAGTGAGTTTTTATATGGAAGAAATCCTTTTTCCATGTAGCAGTTTACTTCAATGAAAAAAAATACCTGAAACAAAATGCCTCAGGTATCTTTTAGAGATTTTATATAATCTTAGTTCAAGAACTCATAAATACCTGCAACACCTTGGCCACCACCGACACAAGCTGTTACCATTCCGTATTTCTGCTTTCTTCTTCTCATTTCATTGAATAACTGCACTGAAAGTTTGGCTCCTGTACAACCTAACGGATGACCTAATGCAATAGCTCCACCATTTACATTTACTATTGATGGATCAATCTCAAGCTGTTTAATTACCGCCAAAGATTGAGCAGCAAAGGCTTCGTTTAATTCTATTTGATCGATATCTGAAAGATTTAAACCTGCTTGCTTTAATGCTTTAGGCACTGCTTCAACTGGGCCAATACCCATGATTCTTGGGTTTACACCAGCTACTTGGTAAGACATCATTCTAGCGATTGGTTTCAGATTTAACTCATTCACCATTTTTTCAGACATCACCATTACAAAAGCAGCTCCATCAGAAGTTTGTGAAGAATTACCAGCAGTTACCTGTCCATTCATTCTGAAAGCAGGTCTTAGTTTACCTAATACATCCATGCTTGTATCAGCTCTTGGCCCTTCATCTGTATCTACAACATAAGATCTGGTTTTCTTAACTCCATTACTCAAATAAGTCTCATTCACTGTTATTGGAACAATGTCATCTTTAAACCTTCCATTTTTAATGGCATCAATTGCTTTTTGATGAGAATTGTAAGAAAACTCATCTGCTTGCTCTCTGGTAATATCATATTCTTTAGCAACCTCTTCGGCTGTTAAACCCATGCTTAAATAATACTCTGGATGTGACTCAGCAATATTCCAGTTTAAAGCAGGCTTATAACCCAACATCGGCACCATTGACATAGACTCTGCACCACCCGCGATGATACAATCTGCCATACCAGCATTTACTTTAGCACTTGCCAAAGCAATAGCTTCTACACCTGAACCACAGTATCTATTGATAATAAAACCGGGAACTTCCATCGGTAATGAAAGTAGAGAAATCATTCTTCCCATTTGCATACCTTGCTCTGCTTCCGGAATTGCACAACCTACAATTAAATCGTTAACACGCTTTGCATCAAAACCCGGAACAGATTTTACCAAATGCTTAATTACATCGGCTGCGAGATCATCAGGTCTAGTAAACCGAAAACCTCCTTTTTTAGCTTTTCCTACGGCTGTTCTATAGCCAGCTACTATATATGCATCCATAATATTTTTTCTGTTTTAGTTGAATATTGTTTTTTGAAAAGTGGAATTGAAAACCAATGAATCTTAGTTTCTTAGTGGTTTTCCTTTAAAAAGAATGCTCTGAATTCTTTCCAATGTTTTCTGTTCTCCACATAAGCTTAAGAAAGCTTCTCTCTCCAAGTCGAGAAGATATTGCTCAGAAACCAAAGTTGGTTCCGAGAGGTCTCCTCCGTTCATCACATAAGAAAGTTTTCTAGCAATTTTAGCATCGTGCTCTGAAGCGTAATACCCGTAAAGCATACCTGCAATACCTGCTTCAAAAGTTGCCATTCCTCCTTTTCCTAAAACTTTAATATCAGTTCTTTCAACAGGTTTTGTATAGCCTGCATCAGCCAATTTAATAGCTTGTGCTTTTGCATCTGCAATTAGGCGAGCTCTATTTAGTGTAATTGCATCTGTATCAATCAAGTAACCAAGCTCTCTACCTTCTTCTGCTGAAGTTGCCACTTTGGCTGTAGCAATGTTCATAAAGTACTCTTGCAATTGGTTAATTTCTGGATCTCCCGGTTTATATGAACTAGATGCCCTCAAAGTCATCTCTTTGGTTCCACCTCCCGCAGGAATTAAACCTACTCCAAATTCTACCAAACCAATATAAGTCTCGGCATGCGCTTGAATATGGTCGCAATGTAAAGAAATCTCACAACCACCACCTAAAGCTAAACCTGCTGGCGCAGCTACAACTGGTACAGATGAGAATCTGGTTCGCATCATGGTATTCTGGAATTGAGCAATCATGAGGTTGATTTCATCCCATTCTTGATCACCGGCAAACATAAATAGCATAGCTAAGTTAGCCCCTGCTGAAAATTGAGGTGCTTCATTACCTATTACCAAACCTTTAAAGTTTTCTTCTGCTTTGGTAATGGCTGTATTGATACCCTCAATTACTTCTGCACCCATCGAATTCATTTTGGTATGGAACTCCAAACCTAAAATGCCATCTCCCAAATCGAATAGGGTAGAACCACTATTACCCCAAACTTTATTAGATTTTCTTAAAGTATCTAGATAAATGAAAGACTCAGTACCCGGAACAACTATATAGCTCTTACTTTCAATATCGTAGTATTTCTTCTGCCCGTTTTCTACACTGTAAAAGCTTTCTTTTCCACTTTCAAGCATATCGTAAACCCACTGTGCTGGCTTTTGTCCTTCTGCTTCCATTTTAAGTACAGTATCTTTTGCACCTAAAATATCCCATGTTTCAAATGGACCATAATCCCAGCCGAAACCTGCTGAAACAGCTTGATCAATTTTATAGAGATCATCTGCAATCTCAGGGATTCTCATAGTACAATACCTAAAAGTATCGTATAAAGATTTTCTTAGGAACTCGCCAGCTTTATCTTGTGCATTTACAACAAACTTAATTCTAGCTGGTGTTTCTTCTATGGCTTTTGCCTTTTCTAAAGAAGGGAAATTAGCTTTGGTTCTTGGCACATATTCGTAGGTTTTAAAATCAAGCTCAAGAATTTCTCTTTCGCCTTTCTCATTTCTTGTTTTCTTGAAATAACCTTGACCTGTTTTATCTCCTAACCACTTTCTATCGTGTAGTTCTTTTACAATACCCGGTAATTTAAAGGTATCTTTAGATTCATCATTAGCTAGAATTGCTCTTAGGTTACTCGCTACGTTTACTGTAGTATCAAGACCAACTACATCCATTGTTCTGAAAGTAGCAGACTTCGGACGACCAATAAGCGGACCTGTTAGCCTGTCAACTTCCCCAACAGTTAGCCCCATCTCTTCTATAATGTGCATTGCTGACATAATCGCATAAACACCAATTCTGTTAGCGATAAATGCAGGAGTATCTTTACATAATACAGTTTCTTTACCTAGATATAAGTCACCGTAATGCATTAAGAAGTCTAATACTTCTTGCTTGGTTTCTGTACCTGGAATTATTTCTAATAGTCTCAGGTAACGTGGTGGATTGAAGAAGTGAGTACCGCAAAAATGCTGTTTAAAATCATCGCTTCTGCCTTCGCACATTAAATGCATTGGTATACCAGAAGTATTCGATGTTATTAAAGTACCCGGTTTTCTATACTTTTCAACCTGATCAAAAACTATTTTTTTGATCTCTAACTTCTCTACAACAACTTCTATAATCCAATCATAATCGGCAATTTTAGACATGTCGTCATCGAAATTACCTGTACTTATTAATGTGGCTGATTTGCTGCTATATAATGGGGCGGGCTTAGATTTTACAGCAAACTGAAGTGCATCATTTACAATTCTATTTTTTACTGCTGCATCTGTTAATGACAATCCTTTTGCTTTTTCCTTGTCGTTCAACTCTTTGGGAGCAATATCGAGTAACAAAACCTGCACACCTATATTTGCGAAGTGGCATGCAATTCTGGAACCCATAACACCTGAACCCAATACAGCAACTTTTTTTACTGTTCTATTTTTCATATTTCCTGTTGTTAGAGGTTGGTTGTATTAAAATTCCTGTTAATTAAAGTTTGCTTTTAGCTTTTATAGTCTTAGTTATATTCTATTTAACTTTTACATTTCCTAGTATTTCTTCTTCTGCCTCGCTTTCATCCAAATTCTCAATCACGTAATGTATTTTCTCTATTACTTTAAAAAACACTTCAAACTCTTCTTGATTCACCTGCTCACTTAGTTTTCTATTAAAATACTTTACGGTTTGCCTTGCGAGTTCTCGTTTTTTCTGCCCTTCTTCTGTTAAGAAGATGATTACCTTGCGCTTATCTGTGGCGTCAGCTTTTCGGTAAATAAGTCCTTTTTCTTCAATTGACTTGAGCATTCTAGTTAAGCTGCGAGCTTCCATGCCAAGTAAAGGAGCAATTTTAGTAGCTGGTGTCCCCACTTCTCTATCTATATTCAATAAAACAAATCCTGAAGAATGTGTAATATCGAAATCAGCTCCTACATAATTGTACATTTTAGAAATTGCCAGCCAAGCCGCTTTAATACTAAAATCTACTGATCTTTTCTTTTTTTGCTGATTATCTGTCATTGCTTAAAGGTTATTTTAACGCTGGGATTAGAACAAAAATAGCAAAAAATATTATGCATGCATAATATTTTTTGCTATTTCAGAATCTTATTTATTGTAAAGGAATCTCAAAATTTGTTAAGGAATTTCTAGCCTACGTGAAAGTTATTCTTTAAAAAACAAAAAAATCAAAACATTTTTCGATGTAATACTGTATTTAAAATGACGTACACAGTTAATTTACATGTTACAATTCAAAATAAATCTTACTTAAGTAACATTTTTGGCGAAAAGAGAATAGTTATTGCTTTTATTGATGCAATAGTATGGAAATGAAGTATTTTTTGTGCTGGAGCTTTAGATTTAACAAGAAAATGTGAGATTATATATTTTTTATTTCTCTTTTTTTGTATAAATTGAGAAAAATATTACTTCACAGAATATAAGCAAATTTCAAGTAATCTTAAGCTAAGTGCAATTTCGAACTTCTTATGTTATTGCAGTTTTTTCCATTGCATAAGTTATTTTTTTCAAAATCTTATGTAAGAAAAACACACAAACTTTACTAGTTTCATAACATTCGCCTTTTTGCTATTCAATGCGCAATCGAATAGATTAGCGTTGTATAGACGACTACCACGAACCATTTATATAAAAACAATTAGACCAAACAATAATGAGTATTAAGCCTATACTCATCTGTAATCCAGATGAAGACTTACTTATCGATTCCCAACACTTTGAAATTGTTGATAGCCCCAACGTTTACAACAGACTCCGTAATGGTGGTCAGTTAGCCAAAGCTGAGAAAGTAATTATTGTTGCAGAATTAAATTGGGAAGCTAAAAAGCTAAGCAGTTTTCAAGGTTTTGATCTTATTAAAGACATAAGATTAAATCTGCAAAGCAAAAATCCCATTTTAGTTTTATCTCATTTACCTTTCAGTTCATTCGATTTTGAATTAAAGAGTTTTACTACTGGTAATGTTAGATTCTTTAGAGATCCATCTATAAGCTTTTCTACTTTAATTGATTTTGAGTTTACTCCTTTTCAAAACTTAGGAAAATGCTTTAAAGAAGGCTTAGAAGATGAATTACATACTTTTTTATGTGAAAGATTATATTCAGATACTGGATATATAGATGAAGAAACACTGGAACTTCATGATGAAATCTATTCTTCAAATACAGATCAATCTGGAATAGATATCATTAGCAAGTATTTTAATAAAGTAATCAACACTTTCCCTGAAAAGGAAAATGAGGTTTACAAAATCAGAAATGAGTTTTATACCAACATCGAAACTTTTCCAAGATTTAGCAATCAAGAAGTGCTAAGACACATTCCTAAGCTTAAAGAAAAGATAAACGATGTATTACCTGAAGAGGAAGTAAGTGCTCCTCAAAATAATAGCCTTAACAATGATATCCGGTTTGGAGAAGTGCTATATGTAGATAGCAATGACAGGTTCGGAAATATTGTAAAAGAGAAATTAGGCAGCTTTGGCATTACAAGCAGATTAGCTTATGATGTTAATGAAGCTATTGATATTTTAAAGAAAGACACTAAAAATAAGATAACAGTTCTTGTTTGCGATAACAGATTCTTTAATAAAGAAAAAATTTATAATAGAAAGCAATCATACCATATATCTAAAGAGCTTGCAGCTTTACCTAATATAGTGAATGTAATCACTTTGTGTGGTTTAAGCACAAGAAAGCTGGCATCTTCTGCCATGCAACATAAAAGAATGGTAATCCCTATGCTTAAGAAAGATGTATTTGATACACCATGGGGATTAGACAGTTTCTGCAATACAGTTAAACAACTTAACGTAGAAGCAGTTTCTGTAATAGAAAAACCTTCTTCATTTACTGGTGATCACCAATACTTGTACAAAGTACATAGAGAAGCGAAAGATTACGAGCAATTTGAAGAAGATATATCTTCTACAGCATTTTATTTCGTGAAAAAAATTGTTGAAAATGGTTCTATCCCAAAATATCTTTTACCGAATATAAGTGGTCGTTTGGGTACTAAAAATCACGAAAGAAATCTAGAGAACTTCAGAAATATACTACTTGCTAGAAGGTTTATTTTAGGCTTATGTCAATTACCGATCAGCACTGTTATGAGATTTGAAGATTATAACAGCAATGTAAAGGTAGACAGAAAAGACTGGTGGTATATTATGTACAATGCATTAAAGAACGGGGAGTTGAAGTTGAATTTAGATGATATTGATGAACCAGAGTTAAACATGGCTTTTAACCGTAGTTTAAAGATGTCATTAAAGCGTAACTACAACTGGCAGGTGAGTAAGAATTATGCATTAACTGTAGAAGAGAAAAACTGGCTTAGCAAAGAAGCAATCAGCTTTGCTGAAATTCAGATAAGTGAATAAAAACTAAATAACTTATAATCAGAATATAAGTAGACCACAGTTTGCTTATATTCTGATTTATAAATTACCAACTAAATATGCAACAAACAGACCTTGTTTTATTTTCTTATTCATCTAACAGCATTAATCTGCCATTCTTTAAAGACTTTGGGTTTACATCAACGATATCTCACAAAAGTCTAGATTTTCTATTTCCTTTTGACGACCTCGATAACCATTCGCAGGCCGTGCAATGTGATATATTATTTCTAGAAGAAAATGCGACTGTAACAGATGCGGTAATTAATACAATTGAAAATGCAGATAACATCTACCTCATTTTCAATAATGAAAGTGAACATATAAAAGATAGACTTCAAAAAATTTCTAAAGGGAAGATTTACAGAAATATTCTTTCTAAAGAGTTAGAAAAAGATGTGTGCATTGCTTTAATAGAGCAAATGGCGCAAGCTTACAAAAACAGAGACAAAGGAAGTTATCATGATTCTTTAGATCAGTTAAAATCTTTGTTTACAGAAAATGTAATTCTCGAAGTTAAGCTACAACTATTAAAAGCTAGCTCAAATAAAGATCAGATTAAGACTTTACTTAGCACTTGCAAAGACACAGAAAAAGTGATTCTAAGTAAAATTATTGAAAAAGAAGCAATTAAAGAATTACTCCAAACTTTATCGGGAAACGAGCTAACAGAAATAGAAGCTCTTAAAAAAGTAAGGAGTAAACTATATAATGAGATATGCTAAGTCTACCAATCATTTAAATGGTAGACTGTAGCTCATTTAGTTTTCTATACACACCTTCATTAATAGTCATGAGTGACTCATGATTCCCTTTCTCTATTATCTCTCCATCTTTAATTACCAGAATTTTATCGGCATGCTGAATGGTACTCAACCTATGCGCAATAATGATAGATGTTCTATTTTTTAACAGATTTGTAAGTGCATCTTGTACCAGTTTCTCAGATTCTGTATCTAAAGCTGAAGTTGCTTCATCAAGAATTAAGATATCTGGGTTTTTAAGAACAGCTCTGGCAATGCTTATTCTTTGCCTTTGTCCACCTGAAAGTTTTAAACCTCTATCTCCAATAAAAGTATCGTAACCATTTTCTGCTTGCATAATGAAATCGTGCGCATTGGCAATTTTTGCTGCCTGTATCACTTCTTCTCTAGTAGCATTGGTTTTAGCAAATGAGATGTTGTTGGCAATGGTATCATTAAACAAGATGGACTCTTGGGTAACAATTCCCATGTGGTCTCTTACAGACTTAATATTAGCCTCTGTGAGAGAAACTCCATCCATACTGATTGTTCCTTTGATAGGATCATAAAACCTCGGGATAAGGTCTGCAATGGTCGATTTACCACCTCCTGATGGACCTACTAAAGCGATAGTCTGTCCTTTTTCAAGTTTAAAATTGATTCCTTTTAAGACTTCCTTATCACCATCATAAGTAAAATACACATCTTTAAACTCAATCTCGTTACTGAATTTATCAATTTTAACCGCTTGAGCCTTATCTGTGATCATTGGTTTTTGATCTATAATATGCAATACTCTTTTCCCTGCTTCTAACCCACGTTGGATTGAGCTGATAGCAGAAGAAATCAGTCTCATTGGAATTAAGATTTGAGAAAGCAAAACAATATAAGTTATAAACTCAGCTGGTTCGAGTGATGATTGCTCTTTTAAAACTAATGTTCCTCCATAAAATAAAATCCCCGCAACCATACCTACACCTACAAACTCTGAAAGAGGAGATGCTATTTCTCTTTTAAGAGACATAGATCGCAATGTATGTGCATAAGCTTTGTTTTGTTGCTCAAATTTGTTGTTGATATAGTTTTCTGCATTAAAACCTTTTATCACCTTAAAAGCGCCTAAAGCCTCATCTATCGTACTTAGCATATCTCCCAATATTATCTGCACTTCAGAAGCTTGCTTTTTTAATTTTCTAATGAGTTTAGAGAAAGCCACACCTGCAGTTGGTAAAACCAATATTGTAAATAAAGTGAGCTCAGTAGACATCATAAAAAGCAAGAAGAAATAACCGATAATGGTAGCAGGCTCTCTAAATACCACTGAAATTGTATTAACAATAGAGTTTTCTACTTCTTGAATATCACTAGTCATTCTAGATGCTAGATCACCTTTTTTATTTTCTGCAAAGAATCCACTGTGCATATCAGATACTTTTTCGAATATAGATTTTCTCAGGTTCAAGATTAGCCTTGCTCTCATAAAGGCCATTACCCTAGTCGCAAAATATCTAAAAAAGCCTTTAAGCAAGTTGGTAATCATAATAAGAATACACACAAACTCAAGCGCAGCAATTTTACCATATTCATCTACAATGGAAATAAAATGGTAATTGAATTTATCTTTTACATAAGAAATGGTAGGCTCAAAACTAGGATCATTAACTACCTGTTTAACACTATCACCATCAACAGTTCCAAATAAAACCTCAAGTAGGGGAATTAAAAGACTAAAGTTTAATAAACCAAAAATGATAGCTAAAGAAGCAAATATGATATAGCTGGTTAATGAAAAAGCTAGCGGATATGCGTAGGAAAGTAAGCGAATGTAGATCTTCATAATTTGAATGCTGTATTACTACAGAATTTTTCTAATATGTTTATTCGTGCAAATGTAAAAACAATCCTGTTATTAAAACTGACTGAATGATAAATGCATTATTTTACAGAATAATTTCATCTGTTAAATATTCTCACAATATTTAGCTTAATTCCCAAATTTTACACAAGCGGTTAACAAGTATGGTTATATTTCTATAAATTAGACAATAGTCAAAAACTTTTAATTTATTCAAATGGGAGGTATAGTATTAATAGCTATTGCAGGTATTATATGTGGTACCATTGTCAAGCTAAGAAGAATGCAGCTTGAAAAAAATATGGGATATATAGGTCAGGAAGATCATGGCCGTTTTTCTAAAAGACAATTTAGAAAACAAAACAATGCTCAACTAGAAGAGGTCAATAAAAGACTTGAAAACTTAGAAACAATTGTAGCTGCTGGTGATTTTAATGGCTTGCCAGAATATAATTCTAATCAGGAGTTAAAAGAACAAATCAGTATTTTATCTAGAAGAATTTCTGAGCTAGAGCAAGAAAAATATCGTAACGACCCGTATTAATTATAATCAGGCATTATTCATTTACAGGGTAATGCCTTTATTTTCAACAACATTCTCCTCCATTTTTTCTTCCTTTTCTTTTAATACTTACTCCTTAAGTAGTATTTTGAATCAATTTTAAAATACAGATAAATTTAATTAAGCTAATTTTTTTACCTAGCTACCCACATCATGAATATAAAATTTCTTAGTGCATCAATTGTGCTGATGCTATTTGTACTTTTCAATGAGGTATCTGCACAGGAAATTCTCAATTCCGACAGTCAAATTAAAAAACTGGATGATGCCATACCACTTGATCCGGCAGTTAAAACCGGAAAGTTATCCAATGGGATTACCTATTTTATTAGAAAAAATAGCAAACCTGAAAATAAAGTAGAACTCAGGTTAGTGGTAAACACTGGTTCTATGCTCGAAAATGAGAAACAGTTAGGTCTGGCTCACTTTGTTGAACACATGGCTTTTAATGGGACAAAAAACTTTGCTAAAAACGAACTGGTAAGTTACCTGCAATCTGTTGGGGTAAAGTTTGGGGCACACTTAAATGCTTATACCAGCTTTGATGAGACTGTTTATATGCTCAACATACCCACTGCTGATACTGTGGTAGATAAAGGTATGCAAATACTAGAAGACTGGGCACACAATATCAGTTTTGAAGACGATGAGATAGATAAAGAAA
>PBYL01000369.1 GCA_002729595.1 Thalassovita sp.
AATGGAGGAGATTGGTTGCCGAACATTCGTCAGGAGAAAGAACAAGAATTGACAGCACTTGATCAAGAGATCAAAACATTTGCTCAAACTTCTCAATTAAACATGCAACGTAAACAACAAGAGTTGCTAGAGCCTTTGTTAAAAGATGTGCAAACTGCAATTGAAGACATTGCAAAAGCAGAAAGCATTACTTTCGTATTGCCAGACCAAACTTTCCTTTATTCTAAAACCGACTACGATATAACTGCAAAAGTTATAGCCAAATTAACAGGTAATTAATTAGTAATTGTCGGTTAGAAGTTGCCTTACCGCAAGTTTAATGATACTAATATTAGGCAAGTAGTGATTAAATTGTTTATTTTCGCAGAAAA
Organism: Thalassovita sp.; assembly: GCA_002729595.1. Lineage (GTDB taxonomy): Bacteria > Bacteroidota > Bacteroidia > Cytophagales > Flammeovirgaceae > Chondrinema. The sequence goes on from PBYL01000369.1 coordinate 372, forward strand.
AATTTAATAAAATGAAGAAATTTGTATTTATATGCATAGCTGCTTTTTTAGCATTTGGTAGCTTACAAGCACAAGAAAGTGTAAAAATTGGCTATGTTAGTGTGGATAGCGTAATGTTGTCTTTGCCAGAATACAAAACTCAAATGAAGCAATATGAGAGTTATGCAAAGCAATTAGAGAACGAAATCAACTCTAAGAGAACCACACTTCAAACTAAAGCGCAGGAGTTAGAAGCGGGCTATAAAGATATGCTTCCAGATATCGTTGAGGAAAGACAAAAAGAATTACAACAACTAGATCAGAATTTACAACAATTTGCTCAGCAAGCACAACAAAAGCTTTCAAGAAAAGAGCAAGAGTTGTTAAATCCAATCTTGGTTAAAATTCAGCAGGGGATAGACGAGGTAGCAAAAGAGCAATCATATACTTTTATCGTTCAGGATCAAGTATTTCTTTATTCTGATAATAAATATGATATTACTGTTGATGTAATTAAGAAATTAGGTGGTGATGTAAACGCTACTGCAACTAATAGTAATGAGTAAGAATTACTTAAATTAGCTTATAAAGACATTAGGCCTCTAAATTTTAGAGGCTTTTTTATTGTAGTAATGATTTTAATTGGGATATAGATAGCCTTCTTCCACATAGAATTAAAACCACTTTTTGCCCTTTATAACTAGCTGCGTTTTGTATCAATGAGGCTAAAGAAAGCCCCGCAGCTCCTTCCACGATGTATTGGTGTTTTTCTATTATAAGTTTGAGTGCAGATTTAATTTCATCTTCATTCACTAAATAAAAAGCATCAATTATTTCTTTGCATAGGTCGTAGGTAATTGCATCGGGTTCAATTCCTCCCGCAGTGCCATCCGAAATGGTATCTAAACTCTCCATTTCTATTATTTTACCAGCATTTAAAGACTCATACATCACAGGAGAGTTCAATGGCTGACATCCAACTATTTTCGTGTCAGGAAGATGAGTTTTAATGTAAGAGCCAATACCAGAAATGAGTCCTCCGCCTCCAACGGGAATGAAAACAGCATCAGGTTTGAAGTTAAGTGAGGCACTTTGTTTTTCAATTTCAACCCCAATTGTACCTTGACCAGCAATAATGTCTAAATCATTATAAGGTGAAATATAGGTGCCATTTACCTTTTGTGCTTTATCTAAAGCATGCAATTCAGACTCTACACAATCATTTCCAAATTTTTCTAACTTGATGTTATAAAAGCTCAATGCTTCTAGCTTTGTTTTGGAGGTATTTTCAGGCAAAACGATTGTTCCATGTTGCTCAAGTGTTTGTGCAGCTTGAGCAAAGGCGAGTCCATGGTTGCCTGTAGATGAGGTTATGAGTTCAGGTTTAACTCCTTTTTCTTGTAGGGATAAGAGTTTATTAAATGCCCCTCTTATTTTAAATGAACCTGAAAGCTGAAGGTTTTCAAGCTTTAAATATACTTCAGCTCCAGTGAGTTTGCTTAAGTAAGCTGAATATTCAAGAGGAGTTTCAAAAATATATTTTTTGATTCTTTTTTCAACAAGCAGCACTTCATCACTAACAGATTTCAGGTTCATCACAAATTAATATTTAGCTTTTAACAGTTTTTCTTGAAGAAAACAATTCTAAGCTATAAACACAAAAGAAACCGAGAATTGCAAGAATAACCGCCCACACTAGTTGAGAAGGTTCACCTGTAATTTCTGTATAAGTAAATGGAAGTACATTTTCTTGGAGTAATGGTTTTACTACGCCGTGCCTATCTGTATATGTTGTAATTGTTTCTTTCCAAGGCCAGATTTTGTTGAGAGAGCCAAAAAGAAATCCGATTAATAAAGCAACTGTAGTATCGTGATGATGCTTAAATAACCAACTTAAAACTCTCGAAAAAGAAAGTAGGCCAAACAAACACCCTACAATAAAGATAAGAATAAGCTTAAAATGATTAAAAGCTTCTCCAATATCACTCGCAACTAAACCATCTATCGTTTTTTGGATACTACCAAAGATTAACTGGTAAGCACCCATTAATATCAAAATAAAACTACCAGAGATACCGGGTAAAATCATGGCGCAGATTGCTACAGCTCCACAAATAAATACATAAAATAGACTGGTGTTTTCATCTGCAATGGTACCAATACTGGTAATGTAATAAGCGATAGCAGCACCTACCACAAGAGAAATAATGGGGAGAACACCCCAAGCTTTAATTTCTTTTGCAACTAGAAAAATAGAGGCTATAATTAATCCAAAGAAGAAAGACCACAATAAAATAGGCTGGTGTTCTAATAAATAGAGAACAATTCTAGATAGTGAAACAATAGAAACAGCAATACCGCCAAAAAGGACAGCTAGAAAGGTACCGTTTATTTTTGCCCAGAAATCGGCAAATCTTCCCTTTAAAAGCAATTTTAAAGCTTCTAAATCAACTGATTTGATAGAGTTGAGCAATTCTTCATAAATACCTGAAATAAATGCAATTGTTCCTCCTGATACTCCCGGTACTACATCTGCAGCACCCATGGCAACTCCTTTAAAAAAAAGTAAAATCCTATTTTTCATGAAAAAATGAAGTCTAATTTATTAAAGTGGGTAAAAATAGAGGAAAGGCTTAATTTACAAGGATATATTTACACTTATTTACATAAAAAAGAGCATTTGCTTTAATACAAATGCTCTCGATAATTAATTCGAAGTATCTTATATGTATTTAAGAAACTTTTTCTATTTCAGGTAATTCTGATAATTCAGTATTGTCATTATTGTTTTCGCATTCAGATGGTTTTCTCCCACACAAAGAACATGTAACACCATCGTTTTGCAAAAATGGACTTTGTGACGCACAGGTACCTTTAAATTCTCCATTCTTCAAGAAAATAAGCCTTACACTCATCAAGATGAAAAATAACGCGATAAAACCTATGCCTAAAAGTACTGTTGCCATATTAAATCTCTTTTAAATTAGTAACTAATTGCAGTATCGTATAGTTCTTTATTTTCTTGATTTATGCTTTTATTTTCGCTATAAAATTACTGCTGTATTTCAAGAAAGACAAAATTTAATATGAATTCAAGATGGCTAGTACTATTTAGTTTTCTGCCATATGTTTTTCAAATTCTACCCAATTAAAATTGTTAAATGCGATAATTGAAATGTAATCAGCTTCTTCTATTACCAAATCCATATCAGGGCAGGTTTCTGGATCATTATTTCTTATATGAGCAAAAAGATTACATTTAGTATTTGTGAGTTTACAGGTTTTAATCATTCTGCTTTGTAATTCTTCCCAAGTCCAGCCTACACTCAATTTTGGTCTTACAGTTTTAGGGTTAGCACCTTTTGTATTGAGAAGTAGTTTTTCAAAAATTTCAGAAGAGTATTTGTCTTGGCATTCTTGTACAATAGCAAAAAGCTCGAAGCTTTCCATTATTTGAGTCGATTTACTTTCATCAAACATCCAAGCATTTTTTGGATCGACTAAGATATGTAAGATTCTGGTTTGGTCTTCTACAAACTTATCTATAAGGTCTACAATCGTTTTAGTTGCACCGTCTGAGTCTGGTACAGAAGCTTTAATTGGAAATACTATAACTGCCTTATTGTCTTTAAGTGCAGCCCTTTCGTAGGTTTCTCGGCTTAGCGTATTTCCTTTTATAAAGTGTACATTGGGTAAAATGCTAATATTTTCTGGTAGTTGATTGATAGAACTATCTACGATACAAACTCCTGCATCTTCTTCTACGCTTCTTAATTCAGCAATAAAATTAATTACTTGATAATCTCCTGGGAAATTGAAAATAATGTAACCGTTTTTAAAAGGATTGTGCATAAGACCTAATTTTTTCTTGTCTAATAAATGTTGTCTGTAATCAAAAGCGGCTGTAAAGACTGAGCCTAACACAGCAATTCCGGCGGTACAAAGTATAACTGTAGCCCATCTACCTAGTACTGTTTCGGCTGGTCTATTGCCGTAACCAACAGTTGTAAGCGTTTGCCAGCTTTGCCAAAATGCTTCTCCCCAAGAGACTTCTTCTGCGAAATAAAATGAAATGCTAAATGCAAGAAAGATGAAAAGAAATAGTAAACTTAGCTGAATTAACCACTTTAAAGGCTGTTGATCTTTAAATCTTTTTGTCAGATTGCGAATAATATTTAATATCATGACAAATCTTATCTATTTTTGTATAAAATTGGGTGAAATTTATTAAATAAATAGCTTTATTATAAGTTATATTTATCGAATTGAGTCCCAAAAATTTAAATAACTTACATGCTAAAAAAATATGCATAATGTTTTTTAAAATGTATTCAATCTAATTATGATTAAGGCTTTAACGTTTAGGTTAATTATTTTAACCTCAGCTTTAACACTAACGCTAAACTGTTACTCTTATACGAACCAACAACTACCCGATAGTTTACAAAAAGTACTTTCAAGTAGTAAAAAAGATATTTCTTATATCAATGCTCTGCATGAAGCTTGTAAAATACTTATTGCCAACGATCAGGTCTTATCAATTAGCTATGCCCGAAAAGCTGAGTTACTATCAATTGAACTCGAGTATACTAAAGGTATTGCATATAGTCAATACATAACTGGATATAGTTATTCTTTACTTAATGAATATAGAGAAGCCTTTGAATCTTACCTGAAAGCACTTCAAAATTTCACGCTTATAGATGACAAATACTACATTGCTAAAGTATGTAATGAAATAGGTCTGATTTATAAAGACATGGCAAATTATGAAGATGCTGTAAAGTTTTATCAAAAAGCACTTCAAAATGCTGAAGCAATTAATGATAAAAGTTTTTCTGTAAAATTACTCATCAACACAGGTGTAGTTTATTTAAAGCAAGATAAATACAAAGAAGCCGCAACTTATTTATATAGAGCGCTTAGACTAAGCGAAGACGAAGGTAATTTTAGTCAAGTAGCATTAATCCATGGCAATCTGGGAAAATTGTATATGGAGCAAGAAGTTTTCACCGAAGCAGAAAATCATTTCTCTCTAGCTCTCAATAACTTTAGAAATATTGGTAATCAAAGAATGGAAGCACTTGCACTTAATAATTTAGGCGAAGTGTTTACTAAGCTTTCATTAAATGAAAAAGCAATTACCTACTATAACTCTGCACTAAAATTATTTAATACTTTAAATGATAAGCCTGCAAAAGCAGATTGCTTCAAAAATTTGGGTATTCTTTATATGAAGCTCGAAAATTATACTTCTGCTTTAGCAAATTATAGAGCTTCTCTGGCTTTGTATCTTGAATTAGACAATCGTAGTACACACTTAGCAGAACTTTATGCATTAATGGGTGGCGCCTATTTAAAACAAGGTGACTATGGCAATGCTAAGATTTATCTCGATCAGGCAATTCTAAATGAAGATAAAATAACTAGAAAGATTGATTTGCTTCTATTATACGAGAATATGTATCTCTACCACGAGGCGCTTGCCAATTTTCAAAATGCATTAATTTATCATAAAAAATATTCAGAGTTACGTGAGGAGGTTTTGAATAATGAGAAGCTGCAAGAAATAAATAATATCGAAACGAGATACCGTACTGATAAGCAGGAGCAAGAAAATATTCAGTTAAAAAATGAACAGGAGAAGCAAAGAGAACTAATAGGAAAGAAAGAGTTTCAAAACAGATTCTTAATTGTTGGAATTATATTCTTCTTATTTACTGTGGTTCATTTTTACCGTTTAAATAGACAGCGTCAAAAAAATAATATGCTTCTAAAAGAGAGAAATGAAGAAGTGGAGATAAAACAGAAGCAAATTGTAAAGATCAACGATGATTTACAAGCATCTAAAGATCAATTAAAATTAGCCAACATCAATCTAAAAGACCTTAACATTCGACTGAATCAGGTTTTACAGAAAAAGACATCTGAGCTTCACCAAACTAGCGAAGAGTTAGATACATTCTTCTATCAATCTTCTCATGCATTAAGAAGACCGCTTGTTCACTTTAAAGGTTTGTTAGAAGTGTTAAAGCTTGAAAAAGAGGAGATAAAAGTATTTGAACTGCACGATAAGCTCGATCTTACTTTTCATAAAATGGATGTGATGTTGAGTAAGTTAGTAATGGCTAGTGAGATTAACCTCGAAAAGAAAAGAGATGAACTAGTAGATTTCCATAAAATTATCTCGGGAGTTTGGGTTTACTTAGGCTTAAAATACGATACAAGTATAATTGATCTAAAAATTAATGTAGAGGATAATCTTAACTATTATGGAAATAATAAGCTCGTTGAGATTTTTCTTCAAAACTTATTAGAAAACTCTATTAACTTTAAGTCAATTCCTGAGCTACGCAGACCTGAGATTAGGATAGATATTAATAGTGATAGTGATAAAGTAAAAATTATATTCCACGATAATGGAATAGGCATCCCTCAAAAGCAGCTAAAAAGAGTATTTAGAATGTTTATAGTTGCTAGTCACCTAACAGAAGGTTTTGGGCTTGGGTTGTATATTGTTAGTAAGGCTATTAAAAAGCTAGATGGAGAGGTGAAGGTGAATAGCCAAGAAAGTGAGTATACAACATTTGAAATTACCCTACCTAAAAACAAAGGACTCATTGTTGAAGATATAACCTTTGAAAAAAAAAGTAAAAGGCGAGAAAAGTAAAATGAGAATTAGCAAGCGCTAACTCTCATTCGATGTTTAGGAATAAAATCAAGGGGACTCAGTCCCCTTTAATGTTAGTTATACTTCGTCAAACCTATATCTTACAAATGCTTCAATTGCCTCATACTCAGTTAAACCAAGTTGATCGTAAATTTTAGCAGTTGCTCTATTTCTGTCTTCAGCTCTTTGCCAGAACTCTCTTGCATCATTACCAGGGAATACTGGTGTGTCTTTTTGAGACTGGTGCTTAAAGATTGCTTTTCTCTTTCTTAATAATTCTTCAGGGCTAATTGGCACAGCCATTTCGATTTCGTCTACACCCCACTCATGCCAAGCACCTCTGTACAACCACACATAACAATCTTTCATCCACTCCTCATTTTTAAGTCTGTCTACAGCAGCAAAAATTGCATCTAAACAAACTTTGTGCGTACCGTGTGGATCACGTAAATCACCAGCAGCAAATATTTGATGAGGTTTTACTTCAGTAAGCAAGTCTACAATGATTTGAATATCATCATCACCAAGAGGTTTTTTTCTTACTTGTCCAGTTTCGTAGAAAGGTAAGTTTAAGAAGTGAGCATTTTTTTCGCCTACACCACAGAATCTACAACCTGCTAATGCTTCTCCTTTTCTAATTAAACCTTTTATTGTTCTTACTTCTGGAATATCCTCTTCGCCAAGTTTCTTGTTCTTTAAGAAAGTAAGTGCTTTCTCGTAGATGCCAGCTGCTTTATCTTTGTCGATATCTAAAGATTTTGTGATATCTAGCATGAAATCAGCAAATCTGTGCGCATCGTCATCAAATACTGCGATGTTACCAGAAGTTTGATAAGCCACGTGCACATCATGTCCGTGGTCTACTAAACGGATTAAAGTACCACCCATAGAAATTACATCATCATCAGGGTGTGGACTAAATATTAATGATCTCTTTTTAGCTGGAGTAGCTCTCTCAGGTCTGTGAGAATCATCAGAATTTGGTTTACCACCTGGCCATCCGGTTATAGTATGTTGTAGGTGAGTAAATACTTTAATATTTATGTTGTAAGCTGGACCAGCTTCTACTAATAAATCTCTTAATTCCCAGTCTTTGTAATCGTCGTCTGTTAATTTAAGAATTGGTTTACCAGTTTTTTCGCTTAACCAGATAACAGCTCTTCTTACTAATTCATCATTCCAGTTACACATTCCCACTAACCAAGGCGTCTTCACTTTACTTAATTCAATTGAAGCCCATTTGTCGATAATTACATTCACATCGTTGTGGTACTGTAAGAATGATGCTGGTACATCGTCAGAAATTTCTCCTTCTACTGCTTCTTGAACTATTTTTGCCTTAGCTTCTCCCCATGCTAATAAGTAGATTTTCTTCGCTTTCATAATTGTACCAACACCCATTGTAATGGCTCTTGAAGGCACATATTCTTCCTTAATAAAATCTTTAGTAGCA
>PBYL01000370.1 GCA_002729595.1 Thalassovita sp.
ACTATAAAAACAAACAATGACTAAACTATGCAAGGAGATACTAATTTTAGTTTTTCGATCTTTTTTTAGTTTTTGAAATATATTTTTAATTAGAAGAAAAACAGTGATTATAGGTAGTGAAAATATCAAAGCATAACCCATACCCATTGTGCATGGACCAGAAGGCAATGCCTTTTCTAAAAGGAAAGCCATTAAAAAATAAATACCATAAAAACTCAATGTGATAATTCCATTTTTAGCTTCTGGCTGAGTTTTTAGTTTGTTTAATATGTTCTTAAATTCCATATATACTTTTAATTGATAATACGGAAAACTATACTAAATAGCGGATTTTAGCCAAATATTGCATCAAATAATAGATTTCCTTCTTAAAATAAGACAAGCTGAAAATTAATTTTATAATGCAAAAAACCCAAGTCTGGACTTTTAATAAATGTTGCCAAAGTTGGGTTTTTAAATTCAATTAAGCTTCTTGTGTATTAAGAAAAGATACCTCATCGAATGAGTCTGATAAGGCAAAAATCTCATAGCCATTTTCATAAAGATTCTCTACTGTTTTTGCCGATTTTTCATCTCCCCTTTTAAAGAATCTGTCATGAAATTCTACCAAAATCTGTTTTACAGGAATCTTTTCTTTTAAAATATTATCCAACACCTCATATTCTGAACCTTCTATATCCATTTTTAACAAATCAATCTTTTTGTGTCCCAACTCTTTAATAATGTCTTTTAAACATTTCATGGAGACTCTCACCCTTCTTTCTGGACTAATATTGATGTGTTCCACTTCGCTACCTGAGACAAAATCTGGATTTTTTGGAAGATAAAAATCTACCTCCGAAGTTTTTTTACTGATACCAAAATTGTAAAATGAAAACTTATTGGGTTTAAGTTGTTGCTTTACCCATTTTATTGATTTCGGCGTAGGGTCGAAAGCATATACTTTGCATTGATGTTTCTCAATAATGGATTTATCAAAAGAGATATCTTCTCCCACCCCAAAAGAATAAACCACAGACTGACTATTTAATAAGCTAGGGCAAACATAAAACCCTCCATACTCACTGCCATACCATTCATGTTCGCAATTGATACTCCTTTTTAAATGTTGTTTTGTTCTGGTAATCTTAAATACAGTTTCTTTTGCAAGTCTTTTAATCCAACGTTTCATAGTTTTTTAATTAAGGTAAAAGGGTAATTGTCAATTTCTGATACAGTAAAAGCTGGCTGTAAAGTGTTTTACCGTAAAAAATTGCTCAAAGTATGATGATTGGAAACTGTTTGATTCTTTGAAATTTGGGGATATAATAAAATTATACCCCCAATTAATCAGAATAATTATTGATGCTGGCTGAGTGCAAAATCTTTATTTTTTTAATATTTTACTATAATATATGTGCTCGCCAATTTGCAGGTTTACATGATACATACCACTGGTAAAATCTTCGAAATCTATGTTATAAGAATAGTTGGCTGATGGTATTACAAATTGACTGGTATAAACTTGTTTACCTTCGCTGGTGTAAACTGTTAAGCTGGCTGGCTGTTCTGGCAGAGCTGGTAAAGAGATTTGTAATGAATTCTCAACGGGGTTTGGAAATACGCCAAAGCTATGTTGAAGTTCTTCGTTATTGACAAGTTCCGCACTTTCACGCTGATTTGCAGAGCTAGTTAGATCAAACACCAGAAAAGAACGCCAAGGCATTACAATTTGGCCGGGTATTACATTTATTCCATCGTGCTCAAACTTATCTAGTTTTACTCTCGAATCTGTGATTGCAATGGAATCACCATCTAATATAATATATTTTACGTACAAATTCCGATCTTCTGTACTGGTGAGCCTGTCATTATCAAACTCTATAGTGATGCTATCAACCTGGGAATAGGTATTTGGAATGGTAATTTTGTAATTGGCATAATCGTAAATGTACTGGCTATACATATCTGCGATTTTGTCTTCATTTAGATAGACATTAAAATGAGCACTTTCACTTTCAGCGTTAGAACCTTTTAAGTTTAAATGAACTTGCCTTAAAGGTTCATTAATTTCTGTAATGCTAAAATCATCAATCCAGATAGGACCATTTCCAGTCTCATTCGAAGATGCCATTAGAATATAATTAATTCTAAAAGTAACATTACTTTCTCCTTGTAAAAAAGATAAATCTATATTGTATTGCTTGTAGGTTGTATCTTCTACAAAAGTATAAACCTTAGGAATAAAATAATCCCATAAACTTGGATACTGGTTTGAATTATACCAATCTGGCGCATAATAATGACCCAGTTTTTCCCAACTTAAACCTTTGTTTAGTGAATATTCCATTTTAAAACCGATAAAAAAATTTATCTCATTCTTCATATAAAATGAAAGTTGATACTTCTGTGGTACATTAAAATTAAAATTGGGCGAATGTAATCTAGCATGTGCCGCATCTGCATATTTAACTAGTTTAGCAGCATGAGTTCCACTTGTAACTTCATCAGAAAACTCTGGAAATTCTACTACTTCGAAATGTCCGTATGAATTGTTATAATCTATCCCATTCACATCTGATGGCTCCGTTAAAAAATCATCAAAATTGCTTTCAAAATTTCCTCCATCTTCCAATGTATATGGCAAGCTCTTGTTCTTAGCGATAATGATGTATTCTTCTTCGTAAAATGATGCCGCCCTACTCATTATATCTGCACCATAGTTAATAGAAAGCTTCACTTTGTAATTTCCTGATGATGCATATTGGTGTACAGGGTTTTGCTGTGTACTTGTATTGCCATCGCCAAAATCCCACAGCCAGTTAACTATGTTACCAGTAGAAATATCTGTAAATTGAATGGGCACATCTGTATAGGTGAGCAACCTGTCTGCCTTGTAATCGGCTTGCACAATGCCATTAGGATAATTACTGAAAATCATCTCTCCGTTCCAAGGCATCACTCCTTTGTCTGCTATTAGTAAACCATCTTTTCGATAGTAATTAACACTGTCTGAAGTTGTATTGATAAACTTATTACAGAGATAAACTGAAGCCACATACAGATTGCGATCTTCTGTATTGACAAGTGCATCATTATCAAACTTAACTTTTATGGTGTGGATGTTTTCGCAAGTAATTGTGTTAGAAAAAGTATAATTATTCCATGTGTCTGTTACGTAAGCGTCTCCTGCATAAGTATCATTTACATACAAATTAAAATGGGCAAAAACTCCATTTACCTTAGACCCTCTGGCATTTACAATTATGCTATTGTTTACTTTGTTATAGGTATTGAAATTATCAATCCCAAAACAAAAATTTTGCAGCAAAATAAAGCATACAATCTGCGATAGTATAGTGTTAAGGCGTGTCATGATGAGTGTTCACTAGGTTAAAAAAGCTTCAATAAATAAAGCGAAAAAAGACGGATGGGATATGCCAGCAATTATTATCCGGTGGCTAGTAAGATTGGATAAAACAAGAATTTATCTTTTGCTTAAGCGCCTTTGAATTGTTATATAAATTTACTCAATTTTTGTATAACAAACACTCAACATATGTTAATTTATTTTGCTGTAAGCAATTTCGTAACATCATTTCCTGAGTGCAAAGATAGATTGGATATTTTTTTCTGAAAATAAGTTCACTTTCTTGATATTTTTCAAATTATAATGAAACAAACTTTGTTACAATATCTAATATTCTTTTGAATCTTGATCTACATCAATACTAATACTATCTGAATTATATAACTTTCAGTTTGAATAATATAACCAACTAACAATTCCCTAGGATTAACTTTGCCTTAAATTAAAACTCTAGATATGGATAATTGCTCTACTAAAATTTTAAACCTTTTTTCACCTAACGGAAAAGACTCCGGAAAAAAACACCCCGTTCGGCACGGTACCATTATTATTCCCGATATGAGCGGCTATACCCGTTTTGTACAAAGTACCGATGCAGAAACTGGCAGAATAATTACTATTGAATTGCTTTCTAGCATTATTAATAGCAATATGCTCAACATGAAAGTTTCGGAGATTGAAGGTGATGCCGTACTTTTTTACAAACAAGGTTTTCCAATACCCGCACATTGTATTTTAAATCAGTTTGAGTTGATGCTTCAGGTATTTAATGAGAAAAAAGAAGAGCTTAGCCAAAGGTATGACATCGAGATTGACATGTCTCTTAAAATGGTAGCTCACTATGGCTCATTTACCGAATACAATTTGAGTGGATTTAAAAAACTCTATGGAAAAGTGGTAATCGAATCTCACAGATTGCTTAAAAATTCTATTGAAAGTAGATGCTATGCTCTAATAACAGACGACTTAATTGCGGCTGATGCTATTAGTTCGAAAAATAATAAAATAAGAGGTTTAAGTGCCAGTAAATTATGCGAAGTGTATGGCGATATGAGAAATATCTGCTTTACATATTTCGATTACGAAAATGCCAATGAGGAGGAGAAACTAACTGCATGAATAAACGCTTACTAATTTCTATTTCAGTGTTTTTTATACCTGAAATCACATGTTGCTGCCCCATTGGCTATAGTTCCCGATCGAATTAACTCTAGCCCTGCCAAGCTCGAAGTATATTTATCTACTTCGCATAGAATTGCTGCGTATTTACTTGAGCCATGCTTCTTAAAAAGTTTACAAATTCCACACTCATAAATATCAATCCCGTAACCTAAGCCATGGGTTTTTTCCTTGTCAAAAATTATTTGTGCCCTAAAGCCTTCATCATTACCTCGCTTGCTTATTTTCTTATTCAAAAGCTTTAAAAAAAGCTGAGTCAATTTAAAGCCAATAAGTTTTACAGGGATTTGCTTTAACCAAGCTGCAAATTTGTTTTTAGGTTTCACATAGTTAGTTACAATCTCTAAACAAGTCGATTTTATTTCATCGTAGCTTTTGCCATGCTGCTCCAAAACTTTAATAAGCGCTAGAAAATAGGCGGAGAAATCCATTCTTTTATCTAATGGATTGGAAGATGTAAAAGCAAACTGTGTATCTTTCGATATAGAGTTATAGACATTATCTAGCTCCATTATCATTTGCTCATATTCATCTGCATATCGCTTTTTGAGTATCTGATCAAAGTACTTTTTGTATTCCATTAACCAATTATTAAAACAGAAGACTTTATGTTAAGTTAGCCATAAATTTTCAGTAAATAATAAGTACATACAACACAACTTTGACTTACTTGTAAAACAAATGAATAATTGAAATCAAATTGAAAGAGCAAGAATGAGGAAATTTATACTACAACTGGTCACTCTTATTTTCTGCACTTGCCATATCGCTTTAGCACAGAATTCAGCAGATATTCTGATAACCGAACAGTATTTGGACCAGCCTGTACTTTTTATGCTGCATGATCTAGAGAAAAGTTATCATGTAAAACTAGATTACGATGCCAACTCAGTAATACTACAAAATAAAATTGCCACCAAACTTTTTGAAAATAACACTTTGGGAGATGTAATGGAAAACATCCTACTAGGAACAGGGCTTCACTACAAAATCTCAGATGATGGCACCATCATTATTAGACCAGAAGAAGAGGTTATTATAACCAAAGCAGATTTAACTCCGACTAACTATAACTTCCATTTATCGGGAACATTAAAAGATGATGTTACTGGCGAATCTCTGCCTTATGCTTCGGTACATATTAAAGGAACTGAGATTGGAACCAGCACCAATGCAGATGGTTTTTTTACCATCTCTAATATTCCTTCAGATACTTCTACCTTAATAATACAACACCTAGGTTATAAACCAATTTCTATAAAACTAAGGCCGGAAATCGCTCGCTTACCAATGGATATACAACTTACTTCTTTCGCCAGTGAGTTAAGCGAAGTGGTAATCAATATTGCTGAAACTGAGCAAATGACGAGTGTTTCCGAAAACATAAGCCAAGTTTCTATTTCGCCATCGCAAGTAAATGCTTTGCCTGCTTTTGGAGCCAAAGATATTTCGAGGTCTTTGCAATTGATGGCTGGGGTTTTAGGTACCAATGAGCTTTCGTCTGGGCTATTTGTAAGAGGAGGAACACCAGACCAAAACTTAATGTTGCTCGATGGATTTAAAATCTATCACATAGATCATCTTTATGGATTTTTCAGTGCGGTTAATCCAGCTGCGGTAAAAGATGTACAGCTATACAAAAGTGGTTTCGATTCTAAATATGGAGGCATAACTTCCAGTGTAATTGAAATGACGGGCAAAACTGGAAACACCAATAATATTAGTGCAAATCTAGGTATGAGTACACTCAATGCCAGTGCTTCAGTAGAATTGCCTTTGGGTGATGATGCCACTTTCTTTCTAGCAGCAAGACGTTCTTATACAGATCTGCTTCAAAATGGATTGTACAAAAACATCTTCGACCTCAACAATGACGATTTAAACTTAGACATTCCTGAGTTAGGTCTTTATAGCGAGAGTTATCTTGATAGAGAAGCTAATCCCGAATATTATTATCACGATATAAATGCGAAGCTAACTATTACACCAAGTAAGAAAGATATCATTTCTATCTCAGCTTATAATGGGCAAGATAAAATTGATAATTCTAACATGCTCACTACCTACTATCTCCAAGATTCTTCTACCATTAACAGAATCAGAAACTACACAAACGACATTTCTGAATGGAGTAATTTTGGAGCCAGTGTTAAATGGGGCAGACAATGGAGCCCGCTATTTTATTCTAATGCGCTTGTTGCTTACTCTGACTATACCAGTAACAGAGACCGCTCATCGATTATCGACTTTGCCACCAATATGTCTGACTCAACAGCTACAACTTTGACAGGGCCGATTGAGAAAAACAATGTAAAAGAAATGAGCTTTAAGCTTGATAATGAATTTCTTCTTAGCAAAAAACACAGCTTAGAGTTTGGTGGTCAATTTACGATGAACGACATCGATTACAACTATACTTATAACGATACCATTTCTATCATTAATCGAGCAGATGAAGGCATGCAAATAGCTGCTTATCTGCAAGATACGTGGAGCATAGTTGATAAGCTAAAGTTTAAATTTGGCCTTCGATCTACCTATTATGATGTAACAGAAGAGTTTTACCAAGAGCCAAGAGCCAGCTTGTTTTATCAGTTAAGTGATAAAATAAAACTAAAAGCCTCATGGGGAAAATACTATCAGTTTACCAATAGAATTATTAGAGACGACATTATGCAAGGTAGCAGAGATATCTGGCTGCTTTCTAATAACGAATCTAATATGGTAAGTTCTGCCACACATTACGTGGCTGGCTTTAGCTACGAAACAGACGATTTAATTTTCGATGCAGAAGTTTACCAAAAAGATTTAGATGGAATTACTCAATATAGTTTGCTTTCTCAGACTGCTACAGAAGTAACCAACGACGAAAATTATTTCTATAATGGAACTGGCGTTTCAAGAGGTTTAGAACTTTCAGCTCAGAAGAAAATTGGAAGCTACACAGGTTGGGTTAATTACACCCTGAGCGAAGTTGTTTACGATTTCCCTCAGTTGAGTAGTATTAAATTTTATGCTTCTCAAGACCAAAGACACGAAGTAAAAATAGTAAACACCTTTAAGGCAGGCATTTGGACTTTTTCTGGAACTTGGGTATACGGCTCTGGCAAACCGTACACTGCTCCTATTGGCGATTATGATATTAATTTACCAGATGGAAGCACTGTAACTTATTTGTCTACCGGGCAAATAAATGCCAAGAGATTACCGGAATACCACAGACTAGATTTGTCTATCACCGCAGATATTTCATTCAATAAGAAAACCAAGTTAAATACCGGACTTTCACTCTTTAATATTTACAACAGAAAGAATGTTTGGTACAAAGAATTTGAAGTGGAAGATAATGAAATTGTGGAGCACGATGTAACGCTTATCGGATTTACACCAAGTTTATTCTTAAATCTGAGCTTTAGATAAAAGTCTTCTGGAAAAGCAAAATATAAATAAAATGGGAACACATTTTTACAAAATATTAATGCAATCGAACTATCTGTTTTTCCTGATATTACTAATCAGTTTCTCAAGTTGCGAGAGTATTCCGGATATTACAGAGAATTCTACTTTGTTGTTAGAAGGATATTTATATGCGAATGAACCAATTGAGCATATAAAAGTATCTGAAATTGTCGCTTACGGAGAAGATGAAAGTGAGGTAAATGTAGTGAATGATGCTGATGTACAAATCACTTATAATGGCAATAACTACTTACTTGTATTGGCAGAAGGCGACTCTGGTTATTATTACTATCCAGATAACGATTTGGAAATAAAAGATGGGGAAACTTACAGCATCTCTGTAGAATATGAAGGCAAAATACTTACCGCTTCTACTACTGTTCCAGAAACTCCAATAGGATTAGAAGCTTCAGATTACACCATAGAATTACCTCAGATTAGTTCAGAAAGAGAACTGTCTCAAGCGAGCGACTACTACTATAATACAGTTGATTTAACCTGGAATAATGATGAAGGTGGATACTTTTACCTCATTATTCAAAATGTGGAATCTAACCCTGAGAGCATCAATATTTCTAACAGGTTTAGATGGGGATATTCATTTATTACTGAGCCGACTATCGGCAATAGCTATACAATAGAAAGCTTCTTTCAAGTGAAGCAATTTGGTATGCACGAAATCACCCTTTACAAGGTGAATCAAGAATATGTAGACTTATACGAAACCTTAGACGAAGATTCTCGCAGCTTTACTGGCGCGCTATCCAATGTAAATAATGGATTGGGAATATTTACCGCTTTGTCTGGAACAAAAATTTATTTAGATGTAGAAAAAGCTGAATAATGAGCTTTAAACAATCAAAACCTCTATGATATAGAGGTTTTGATTTCAATTTCTTATACTACATAGTTTCTTGCTCTTCGCTCTCCCCTTTCAGATACTTATCTAAAAACTCTAGTACTTTCTTAGAAGCCGTAATGTTATTTTCTTTCTTCACAAAACCGTGACCTTCGTCTTCAAATACGACATATTCTACAGGTACACCATTATTTTTGGCTGCTTCTACAATTTCATCTGACTCTACTTTTAAAACTCTCGGGTCATTAGAGCCTTGCAAAACGATAAATGGTTTGGTGATTTTATCTGCATGGAATAATGGTGATTTGTTATACAACATTACAGAATCTGCCACGGGGTCGCCCATTTCTGTATACAATGCTTCTCTAAAAGATGCCCACCAAGGTGGAATACTTTTTAAGGTTCTTAGCCAGTTTGTAACACCAAAATAGTTTACTCCTACATCAAATTCTTCTGGTGCAAAAGCCAATGCTGCCATTACCATGTAGCCGCCATAACTACCTCCCATAATGCCTATTTTTGTCGTATCTATGTAATCGAGAGTAGCCAAAAACTTCTTAGATTCTATACAGTCTTGTAAATCATCTTGTCCGTGTTTTCTGTCGTCAGCTTTAAAAAATGTTTTGCCATAACCAGAGCTTCCTCTGTTATTTACAGCCAAAATCGCATAACCATGATTTACATAATATTGTAGTCTTGGTGTATAGTTCAATCTGGTTTGTCCGCCAGGTCCGCCGTGAATCATAAGCATGGCAGGTACTTTTTCACCAGGAGCTAAACCCTTTGGTTTATACAACAATGCCGGAACTTCCATACCATCAAAAGACTTAAACCTGATCACCTCTCCTGCTACCAAATCATCAGGATTAATTTCCGGATTCATGGTGTTGGTTAATTGTTTTACCTTTTTGGTTTCAAAATCATATACAAACAAATTGCTTGGCGATTTTGAACTGCTCACATAAAAAGACATTAAATTCTCGCTCTCAGAGATATTTACAGAAGTAATATCGCCTTCCGGCAAATCTGGAATTTGTACCAGGTTGCCCGATTCCTCATTGTATATTTTAATCTCAGTTCTTGCATCATTATTTATCGCTACCACTCTGTATTTACCCCCATGAGAAAGATAAGTATAGCTAATATCCCAATTTTCTTTTTGTACATCTGCCTTTTCACCTGTTGCCAGATCGTAACTTTTCAGGTACATAAATTCATTACCCTCATCTGTTAAGTAATACAGTTTAGAGTTATCTGCACTAAAATACTGAGGCGAGTAAGCTACATCTCCTTCATGTTCTGTAAGTAATTTTGTTTCGCCAGTTTCAGTTTCTAGCAAATACATATTGGTATTATTAGTAGTGATAGCTTCTTCAAGTGCAATGTATTTTCCATCATTAGAAATACCACCTGGATTTAAACCCTTCTCATTTTGATAGATCATCTTAGAAGCATAGAGCTCGCTTTCGTTTTTATCGTCGCTCACTTTTACCTCATATAAATCAAAATACTGCTTATCTCTGCTGTTAGAAGTATAATAAAATCGAGAGCGATCGTGACTCCAACCTCCAAAATTGGCTTTTGCTGTAGTATCTGCTACAATGTCTTTGGCTTTGCCATCTACTTCTCTCACATAAACATGAGAAATTTCATTGCCACCTTTATCGCTGGTAAAAATAAACCGTTCGTCGTTCGGAAAATAGGATCGAGCAAATATGGCATTATCCTCCGAGTCAGTTACTTGAGTCATAGCACCCGTTTCAATATCAACTTCATAAGCATTAAAAATTCCAGACTCTTGGCTACTGATTAATATCTTACTTTCATCTGGTGAGAATGAACTACCAAATACAGTTTTGGTATCCATAAACTGCTCTATGGTATATTTTGCAGGTGCTTTTTCTGTAACTTCAGTTTCCTGCTGCTGTGTACAGGAAATGATAAAACTAAATGAGAGGACTAAATAAAAGAGGTTTCTCATGTTGAAAAAATTTAGATGAATGATTAATGAGCTATTAGATCAGAATAAATTGTGGCTAAAAGACTAGAAAAAATTATAATATTCTACTGATTACATTTCACTGCAAAATCAGCTCGTCTTACTGAATTTGCTTAGTATTTAAGCTCCGGTAGCCTGAAATTAATATTAATTTTCCGACATTCATAAAAAATAAGTATAGATGTTTAAATATTATCTTTTAATCGCTACCAGAAATCTCAAAAAGAATAAATGGGTGAGCTTGATCAACATTAGCGGATTGGGTTTAGCATTGGCGATCTGCCTAAGTATTTTACAATTCTACCTACAAGAAATATCTTTTAACACTTACCACGAAAAAGCAGATAGGATATATAGACTCTCAGACCCTGAATCTAGAATAGCGAAAGTTGATTATAGAGTAAAAGAAACAATTATTGATAATTTCCCAGAAGTTGAAAATACCTGTCTGGTACAAACAATCCCAGTCAATATTGAAATTAACAATAAAAAGGATGCATATTATCTAGATAAAATACTATCTGTTGATAATAATTTTTTCGAGATGTTTGATGTCTCATTTATCGAAGGAAATCCAACTTTGCCATTTGAAAACTCAAACTCTGCAATAATTACCAAAAGTGCAGCTCAAAAGATGTATCCCAATGAAAGCGCCATTGGTAAAGAAATTGAATATCTCCATTCTGAACCACTATTGATTACTGGAATTATTGAAGATTTTCCTGAAAACTCTAGTTTACAAGCAGAAATATTGGTTAATGCTAAAAATGACAAATTTAAATTCCATTTCTATTGCGAAGATTCTAGAATTAAAAGTACTTATAGATATCCATTTAACATCTTTCTACTTTTAAATGAAAACAGCTCACCCGAAGAAGTACAAGAAAAGCTTAACGAAAAGATACAATCATTTAAACCGTATATCGCTAAAGTCGAATTGTTAGCATTGCGAGATATCTACCTCTACGATACATTTGATTATTCCAATTTTACAAGAGGAAATCCTACACTCTTAAAAATCCTGTCTGCCATTGCATTCATTATTCTATTATTGGCACTCATCAACTTTACTAATCTTTCTATTGCACAACAACTGAATAGAAACAAGCAAACAGGCGTACAAAAGGTATTTGGCGCAGGTAAATCAACCATTTATCTTCACTTCTTTACAGAATCACTGATAGTGATATCTATCTCAATGGTAGTAAGTATGTTAATCTTGATGCTTTGCAGGCCACTTTATGAAAGCTTATTTAACCGAAGTTTTAACTTAGCAATCTTACTACAACCTCAAATTCTTACTGCCATTTTGGTTGGCTTGCCTTTACTTGGAATTCTTGCTGGTGTTTGGCCGGCAACAGTATTTTCTGCTTTTAACCCAGTAAAAATATTAAGTGGTAAACTATTCTCTACCAAGAGTAAAAGTATTACCAAAAACATGCTCATCACCTTTCAATTTACAGTGTCAATTGTATTGATTTTTTGCTTATTGGTCATTTTTAAACAGGTTTATTATGCCAAGCATAAAGGTTATGGATTTACTTCTGAACAATTACTGAATTTACAATTACCCAATATGCCTAAAGAGGAAGTAAATAAAATTACTTCATTCTATAACAAGCTTCAAGAATATCCTCAGATTTTAAATATGAGTCTAAGTAATGGAATTCCCGGTCAAATTAATTCAATGATGGGAATTAAGTATGAAGAAGATAAATATAAAAGTTTTGATGTGATAAATGTAGATTCAACATTCATGAAAACTTTCGATTTACAACTAGTTCAAGGTCGACTACCTCAACAAAATGAAAAAGAATTTGCTTGTGTAATTAACAAAGCAGCCTACGATTTTTATGGTTGGGATAATTTGGAAGGAAAAAAATTTAATAATGGCAGAGAAGGAGGTTATGATGTAGTTGGTGTAGTTGAAAACTTTCATGTTAATTCAATCCATAAATCAATTGAACCACTTACAATTATTTTTAATACAACTTACAATTCACACCTAAGTCTCAGATTAAACGGAAGTAATGCCGCAAACACCATTGCTTTTATCGAAGATACTTGGAAGGAAACCCTTGGAAATTATGTATTCAAATATGAGTTTTATGATGATTGGTTTGCAGCCCAATACAGAAAAGAAGAAAGGTTTGCCAAAACCATTGGGCTGTTTTCGATTCTTGCTATCGTAATATCTTGTACTGGTCTGTTGGGCTTGGCAATATTCAATTCTCAATTGCGAGTGAAAGAAATTGGCATTAGAAAAGTACTCGGTGCTTCTGTTTCTAGTGTATTGATTTTGCTATGTAAAAACTACGTGAAACTGATCGTACTAGCTTTTGCTGTTGCTATTCCGATTGCAAACTACTTTATGTCTGAATGGCTGGGTGAGTTTGCTTACAAAGTAGAATTGAACTGGTGGTATTTTGCACTTCCCGGAATTGCCGTGCTTGTAATTGCACTCCTTACCATTAGCGGGCAAAGCTTAAAAGCAGCCATTGCCAATCCGGCAGATTGCTTGAGGAATGAGTAAAAACTACTTTGAATAGATCTTTAGCAGAAAGGCAAAGCCAAAGATTAAAAATGCCAAACTTGGTAAAACAGCTACTGCCAGCATTATTTGGTGGTAGCTGTTTGCATATTCTGAATGATAAGCCCCAACATAACTGATGAGCAATAGGAATAAACTCAGCAGACCAAACACAATTATTCTCACAATTACATCTGTTAGCCCATCCCACAGTTTTCTGGTGGGCACTACCAAGCAATAAATGCCATAGGTAGCAACAACAAATAAATCGGCTATAGAAATGAGTGTGAGATACATAATGATTATTTTGAGACTAGTTTTAATTCACAATCTCCAAAAAAGCCAGGTTTAGTTTCTGGCTGAAAGAAAACTAAATCATGCATGCCTTCAAAAATAAATTTGATGCTAAAGTCTTTAATTTCAAATGATATAAGCTTCTTTCCTATTATTTGATAAATATCTGCAAACTCAGCTTTCTCTAGAAATGGATAGTCAACTTCATCAATATCATTAGTATTTATCGTTTCAGGATTTTCATCCTTAATAAACAAAACTCCATCATCAAAAAATAGTGAAAGCCAATTATTAAACTTTAGATAAAGTCTATACACAGTAGTTTCAACATTATCAAAAATGAAAGATTGAATTTTAATTTCTTTCAAACTGAGGTTTAAGCATTGCTCAAGTTTTTCTATTCCGAAAGTATCGTACATAAATGGAAGTTAATTCTTATACACCTCTTATCTCGATTTTATACCTAAAATTGAATAAATATTTGAAATTATTCTCATTTAAATTAGATTGAAGTACATCAAAAATTCAAATTTTGGAAATCAATCAAACCTAGATGATAGATGTTAAATAAAACTATAAAACTTAGCCAATTCCTCATTATCGTTCTTACATTATATAGCTGTAATCAAACTTCTATAAAAACGGAACTAAAACAAGCAAATAATACTAATGCTGTACTTATTGCAGATTTTGATCAGTTAGAAGAAAAAGACATAAAACTGAGTGAAATAGTAGATTTTGAAAAACTGATTCTACTTGAAAATTCTGAGAATGCATTGTTAAACAAACCTTCTGCTTTTGCCTATTCTGATAATTATTTATTGGTTACAGATAATTTAAATAAGCCTGCTAAATTATTTTCGACTGATGGCAAGTTTCTTAAAAATTTAGGCACTGTTGGTAGAGGTCCGGCAGAATATGGCTCTGTTTATTCTCCAATTATCGATCAAAACAACAAACAGTTTTGGTTGTTAGTGGGAGGAAATTATTCTCATTTAAAAGATGGTTGGTTTTATATTTATGATGAAAATGGAGATTTTCTTAAAGAATTAGAAATGCCATTTTTGAAACACGAAAAAAGAAATATCAACAATGCTTTGTTACTTAAAAATCAGATAATTGTAGCCGGAAATACTTCTTCGGAGTATTTACTGGCTTATGCCAATACAGATGGACAAAATGTTACCGAATTTCCCAACAGGTTTCCGACTGATTACTTTACTTATCTCGTAAACATTAGCCATGTAATTCCAACAGATGGTGAAAACCAATTGCTTTGTCATCTTGGTGAGACTGATACTGTTTTTAGCATAAATTTAAAGGATACGACAATCTCACCTAAAATCATCATCAAAAATGAAAAGCATAAATTCAATGCTGATAAAATTAAACAAGCTCGCAAAAACCGAAACTTTGCAGAAATTGTAAAAGCCTCATCTGGGGGATATAGTATTGAGCTTAAAGGAGAAACTGATAAGTACTTTTTATTTTTTGTTAGAGTTGCTGGTAAACAAACGGAATATAAAGAAATTTTTGTAGACAAAGCCAGTGGTAAGTGTTTTACTGGAAAAATTATTAATGATTTATTGAATGATGCACCTATCGACAACCTAGATTATCTGTACCAAAACGATTATCTGTTTTTGCATTTTCCGGCATACAAGTTTTCTAGTTTGATGAGCGAAAAGGATAACATCCATCCTGAAATTACAGCGAAAATTAATAGTTTGAGCGAGCCTTTAACAGATGAAGATAATGATGTGATACTTGTTTGTAAACTAAAAAAAGGAAGATAAAATCTTCCTTCTTTTACAAGTGTACTAACTCAAAATTAGTGTCCTCCTGCTACAGCAACTTCCCCTTTCTTTATTTTGGCAAAAAATACCAGAGGTAAAATTGCTAAGCAGATAATGCCTATCATTAAAAAACCTTCGCTGTATGCAACTACAGCAGATTGCAGGTTTAATGTTCCGTTCATCATTTGAATGGCCATTTGTCTAGATTGCTCCAAACTATTGCCCATTGAAGAAAATTGCGCGATTATCTCATTTAATCTCATATTGGCTGCCGGATTATAAAATGAGAGATTATCCATAAATTCTACTCGGTGTAGTTCAGTTCTTCTACTCACATAGGTATTGATAAATGCCAAACCTACTGAACCTCCCAGCAATTGAAACATATTAGACAAACCCGAAGCCTGACCGATAGATTTACCTTTTAAGCCCGCTAAAGTCAAACTTGCTGATGGCACAAAGATGAACCCGAAACCAACACCTTTTACAAGCTGTGGCCATAGAAAATCCCATTCGCCTGCTGTTAACGTAGTAAGCTTGTGAGAAGCATAAGCGTACCAAATCACCATACCAAAGCCGAAAATAAGCAACACTTTAGGGCTTACTCCTTTCTTAATCAACCCACCGTTTACACCCATGAGCATACCTGTAATTAAAGCTGCTGGTAAAATAAGTAAACCTGTACGAGTGGCATTCCAACTTAAAAATCCTTGTACAAAAACTGGATACAAAAACACCGATACGAAAATACTCAGCCCAAAAGCAAACCTTAAAACAGAGCCAACCACTACATTTCGGTGCTTTAAAACTCGTAAATCCACAACCGGATTTTTTGCCACTAATTCTCTCCAAATAAAGAATACAATTCCTCCTACTGCCAGTGCTGTTCCAATAATAATCACCTCACTACTGTACCAATCTTCTCTTTGTCCTTCTTCTAAAATCATTTGTAAACTGCCCAAACCTACAGCCAGTAACAGAATTCCTAAGAAGTCTATTTTGCCTCCCCTTTCTTTCTTCTCACCTTTAATAAACTTCCAAGACAAAATACTTGCGATAATTCCTACAGGAATGTTGATGTAAAATATCCAACTCCACGAAAAATTATCTGTTAAATATCCACCTAATACTGGCCCCAAAGTTGGTCCCATTACGATACCTGCTCCAAAAATACCATTGGCTTTATCTAGCTCTTCTGGTGGAAAAGTTTCTACCAAAACCGTTTGTGCTGTTGCCAACAAAGCTCCACCACCAATACCTTGCACAAATCTCCAAAATACCAATGTCCAGATAGAACCTGAAAACCCACATAGAAATGAGGCAACAGTAAACAGAATTACAGAAGCTGTAAAGTAATTCTTTCTCCCGAATGTATCAGACAAAAAACCTGTAAGCGGAATTACAATAATATTTGAAATGGCATAAGCTGTAATTACCCAAGCAGTTTCTTCAATCGTTGCACCTAAATTACCCGCAATTTGTCTGGTAGCTACGTTCACAATAGACGTATCGATCAACTCCATAATGGCACAAGTAATTACCGTAATGGTAATGAGCCATTTTTTTACACCTACCTCATAAGTAGGTTTTGTTGCTGGTGCTGCTTCCATTTAATCTATATTTACAGTTGCCTCAACACTCATTCCTGCTTTTAAAGAATAAGCTTGTTTGTCATACTCATTTAATAAGATTTTTACCGGTATACGCTGTGTTACCTTCACGAAATTTCCGGTTGCATTATCTGCTGGAATAAAAGAAAACTTAGCACCTGTAGCTTGAGCGATTGATTCAATTTTACCAGTAAACTCTTGGTCTGAGTAAGTATCCACTTTCACTTCAACTTCTTGCCCTGGTTTCATCTTTTCGATTTGGGTTTCTTTAAAGTTTGCCACTACCCAAACATCTGTATCATCTGCAATAGCCATTAAAGGAGAGCCAATGTTTACCAGTTGCCCTAACTCTACATTTTTTTGAGAAACGATTCCATCTACCGGCGCTTTTATGGTGCAATAAGACAAGCGAAGTTGAGCTTCTTTTAATTGATTTTCCGCAGATTTTACATTGAGCTCAGCCATGCTGATGTTTTCGGTACTTCCAGATAATTGTGTTTTTCTGCCTGCCACTTGATAGCGACTTGCAGCAATTTGCTTTTCGAGCGAGATCTTTTGGCTCAAAGCTGATTGCATACGAGCTTCAGCATCTGTTTTTGCAGCTTTCATCTGGTCGAACTGTTGCTGGGTGGCAGCTCCTTGTTTTAATAAAGTTTGATAACGCTCAAAGTTTTTGGTAGCCACACTCAATTGCTCCTGCGCAGATTCTATAGAAGATTCGACTGCACTAAGGTTTGCTTCTAAAGCCGCTGTAGAAGATTGCGTATTTGCCACATTCACACTGGCAGATTGTTTATTAATATCAGCAATAGTCAAATTCTTCTTCGCCTGCATCAATGCAATTTCTGCTCTTTCTACTGCTAGTTTAAAAGGAACATCGTCTAACATCAGCAAAATATCTCCCTTCTTTACTTGCTGGTTGTCTTCTACTTTTATATCTACAATGGTACTGCTAACTCTTGGGATTACCGGACTAATGTTAGCATCTAATTGTGCATTATCTGTGCTTTCGCTGCTGCAAGAAAATAATAAAGCAATCGGATATATGAATAGTAAAATTCTTAGATTTTTCATGAGTTCTGATTATTTATTTAGGGTGTGACTGGCTGCAATTTGAAGTTGTTGATAAGCTAAAGCGGCATTTGCTTTGGCTGTTGTTAAGTTTAATTCTGCTTGTAACAAATAAGTGTTTGCTTCAAGAAAATCTGTAGTTGTAGCAATTTGAGTATCTAACTTGGTTTGCTCTACTCTAAAATTTTCCTCGGCTTGTTCTAATGCTTTCTCTGCCAAGGCTATTTTTTCTTGCATCTTCTTATAAGCTAAATACTTGTTTTGCACTTCTATCTCAATATGATCTTCAACCAGTTGGATGCTCTCTGTTATTTGAGCATGTGCCAATTGCGACTCTTTTACATTATGTTGATTGGTATAAAAAGATGATAGATTCCAAGATAAACCCACACCTGCATAAGCACTGTAATTGAACTCAGCCACATTCGGGATAATTCTCTGATTTGGTCTGTCGTAACTAAAACTTCCCATTAACTGCAAAACTGGCAAGTAACCTGCTTTTGAGGCTTTTACTCTATATAATGATGCTTCTTTTTGCAAAGTAAGACTTTGAATATCTGGTCTGTGGGTGATCGCATCTGTTATAAAATCTTCCACCGAAGTTTGATCTTGAGGTACTACTACTTCCGTTTCGGGAGTTTCGATGGAAGTGTTTACTTCGAGGCCAGTAGCGATACAAAGTGTATAATTTAAACTCGCTTCCAGTTCTTCCACATCTTTTAAAGAGCTTTGTAGATTAGTAATGGAAAGCGATATTTTTAAAACATCATTCGCCAGTACAATTCCTTGATTTTTTTTCAAATCCATCTCTTCTTCTTTCTTCTTTAAAGTTTCGATGTTTTCGTTTAAAATCTCTTTAGAAAGGTGCGCATTATGTAAATGATACCACAAACCCACCACCTGATCTTCGATGTTTAACTGGCTTTGCTGAAAATCTAACTCGCTTGACTCTTGCACTTTTTGCAAGCTCTTATGCATGTTTTTCAATCTGCCACCCTGATACAAATTCTGTGTAAGTTGAATGCTATTATAAGATTGATCCAGAATCTGCGGATTAATTTGAAATGATGCATCGGGTAATGTAATTGTAAATGGGGTGATGTTATTACTCAACCTTCTGTAAGAAGCATTCAATTGTAACTGTGGCAACATGGCAGAAGCTTGTTGCTTAGTTTGTTGCTTACTAATGGCAATTTGTAAACTATCTGTTCGAAGTTGATTGCTGTTTTCTTTGGCCAAGGCCACTGCCTCTTTTAGCGTAAGCTGCCGAACTTGTTGGGCTTGTGTATACATGGGTACTAATAAAATAGCCCATAATAAGCCTACTAGATTTAGTTTATGCATATAATTTATGACTAACTGGTTACTATTTGAGAATTAAATTGTTGATTATTTAAATGATGGAACAAAAGTAAACAATGTTTACCAATTAGTAAACATTGTTTACTAATATTTTTATATATATTTACATTATGAACATTGATGACGAATTTAAAGAGCTATCAAAAAAGCGCTCTAGCAACTGGCCAAGGCTGATTTCTTTGCTAAAAAAGCATATAGATAATTGGGCTTTAAGAGAGATAAAACCTTTTTGGGGACATATGAAAATCTCGTATATGCCTGTAATCTGTAATATTGAACTCGAAGGAAGTACCGCCAACGAAATTTCTAAAAATAGTTTAACTGCTAAGCAAGCAATGAGTCGTACGCTACACGAATTACAAGATAGTGGTATGATTTATTCGACTCAGTCAAAAAATGATAAGAGAAAAGAAAGGTTAAACTTGACTGATACAGGTAAAAAGTTTTTGCTCGATGCTAATTTAAAAGTAGATGAGCTGATAGAAGATTATAAGAATCTTGTAGGCGAAGAAGATTTAATAACTACCGTAAAAGTAATTAATAAGATAATTGCCTTTCACGAAGAGCTAGAAAAAAATAACCTAGAAGAATCTTAAAATGTGTAGGAAGCCTATCCTACACATCGATAGACTTCGCATACTGCGAAGGTGACATGCCAAATTTCTTTCTAAAGGTTTTGGTGAAATAACTCTGGTCGTTAAATCCTGCTTCGTAGGCGATTTGGGTAAAGTTACCATAGTTGGCTTTTATCAGTTTGGCTGCATAATCTAGTCGATAGTTTCGAATAAACTCACTGGTTGATTGACCTGTAAGTGCCTTTAACTTTTCGTGTAGCAATGTGCGGCTGACTCCCATCTCCTTTACCAAAGATTCTGTGCTAAAATCCGCATCCGACTTCTTTTTTTGCATGATCTCATTGAGCTTTTGCAAAAAGCGCTGATCTTGTGAGCTAATATTGAGTGCTTCTAATTTTACTGGAAAATCTTGTTTGTACTTCTTCCACAAAGATTTCCTTTGGTTCACCAGATTTTTTAAGCGAACTCTCAGCTCTTCTTTATTAAATGGCTTGGTTAAATAAGCATCTGCCTCTGCTTTCAAGCCTTCGAGTTTATCCTCTTCACCTGCTTTGGCTGTAAGCAAAATAATCGGAATATGACTGGTAGTTATATCTTGTTTCAGCGTGCGGCATAATTCATAGCCATTTTTCTCTGGCATCATCACATCACTAATGATGATATCTGGAACCATCACCATGGCTTTGTTTATGCCCTCTTGCCCATTGCGAGCCACTTCAATATCATACTGATCTTGCAAACAGATTCTCAGATAATAGATTAAATCTACATTGTCTTCTACAATGAGCGCTGTGGGAAATGGTGATGCATTCAGACTGGCAATCATATCTAAATCCGAATCAAAATCGCTGATTGCTTGCTCTGTATCAGCTTCAAGTACAATTTCTGGGAGTTGTTCTTCACTCAACACTGCTTGGTTGGTAATAGGTAGCTCAACTATAAACTCTGAACCTTGGCCTAAAATACTATTCGCTTTTATTTCTCCATTGAGCAATTTCACCAGCTCATAAGTAAGTGATAAGCCTATTCCGGTACCCTCTCCTTTTCTGCTCGCAGAGGTATCTACTTGGTAAAACCGATCGAAAATGTGGTTAAGCTCTTTGGCAGCTATGCCGATGCCTGTGTCTTTCACTATCAATTGTAATTGTTCTTGTTTGCTCCCTACAACTTTGCAAGCTAACATGACTGAGCCATTTTCTGGAGTAAATTTAATGGCATTGGTCAGTAAATTAGAAACAATATTTAATAATTTATCTGCATCGTAGTCCATAACTAATTTATCCACTTCAGATTTAAAATGGAGATGAATCTCTTTTTGCTCAGCCAAAGAATGAAATGACTCAAAGATGTAATGCAGATACAAAATCACATCGCCTTGCTGCATATTCGTTTTTAACATGCCTGCTTCTAACTTAGATAAATCTAGCAATTGATTTACCAATTGCAGCAAGTTCAAACTATTTTGTTTGATGATTGATTTTATCTTCTTGTATTTACCGTCAATCTCTTCAGCTAAACCCAAAATCACTGTGAGCGGTGTGCGAAATTCGTGGGTAATATTGGTATAAAATCTCGATTTAAAAACATTCAACTCTCTGGTTCTTTGGGTTTCTGCCAGCTCTAACTTTCGATTTAATTGGAATCGATAAAATGAATATAAAAGACTGGCAAACAGAAAGGTATAAATGAAATATGCCCAAGTAGTTTGCCACCAAGGAGGTAAAATGGTAATGCTCAAAGTGGTCGGTGTGTCATTCCAAAGACCATCGTTGTTTGATGCCTTTAAATGAAATGTATAATCTCCCGGAGTTAAGCCAGCATAACTGGCATTTGTTTGGTTGCCCACATAATTCCAATCCTTATCGATGCCCTCCATATAGTAGGCATACTGGTTTTTAGCAGAGTTAGCAAAACTCAAAGCCGAATAGGTAAACGACATCACATTTTGATCGTAGGCTAATTCCAACTGATCAGTATAAGTAATGCTTTTATCTAAGATGCCTTTGCCAATTTCGACTTCCTCATTAAATAGTTTAAATTTTGTAAGTACAGGATTCGGCTTTTCTTGATTATATGGGATGCTGTCGGGATGAAATGAAAAAAGACCTTCTTCTCCACCAAAGATTAATTCACCATTTGATCTTTCTAAACCAGTAAATATTTTGTTAAAAGGCAAGCCATCACTTTTATCAAATTTTTCGAATTTGTTTTGTTTTACATCAAACTTGACAAGACCACTGTAAGTCCCTAACCAAAGATTCTGCTCTTTATCAATTAAGATATTATTAGTACCTGAAACCGGATATCCATCTGATGGTAAATATTCTCTAATTGTTTTCTTTTTATGAATATCGAACAAAACAAGCCCCCTACTACAAGCTAACCAATATTGACCTGTCTTATATTTTTTAAAATCGGCTATCATTCCAAATGTTTGAATAACTCTATTAGTCAATCTGGTAATTTTTTCATCTTTGATATTTAAGCGATCAATACCATTCTCATTAATTATATAGATAGTATCTGAATTCTCAATTGCTACTTGATTCCATGTAATGCTTGAAAGACTAAGTGAATCGTCTGGATTATGTGTAAAATGCTTAGATGTTCCATCTATTTTATTATAAAGTAAAATACCTTCTCCTCCAGTTGATAGCATAAGATGTATATCATCAATATTGACAATCGAGTTATATCCATGAGGAGGAATTCTATAATATGTAGGGTCTTTTGACAAATCCGTATACTTCAGTAAAAAACAATTGTTTGTATTAAAATCTTCTCCTACACACCATATATTCCCTTGATTATCTTTACCCAAACCATACGCAATCATCTGTTTTATTTTTATGCTTTCATTTAAGCGATACTTACCACGTTTAAAACTTACAAAGCCACTTTCTGGTAAATTAGTTAAAATATTTCCATCATTATCCTCGACTAAATTTGAACGCATTGGATATGTATAAAACAATTCCTCATTTGATAAAATGACTACCTTTTGATTAGAAGGATGATATTTTAATAATCCCTGTTCAACTTTACACCAAACATTGCTACTATTATCCTGTATAGGATCACCCATTACTGTATTTAGCTCATTAGAATTGAAAGCAAAAATTTTATTAAAATCATTTTTCAAATAATCATATTTAAATAGACCCTTAGCTTGAGCAACAATAATATTACCTTCATTATCAGTATTAAAAGATAAAATTTGTAAATCTTTGTCAGCAATAAAGAACCTTTTAAAGGTATTGTTATTAGTATTATAGCAATCTACGGATGAAATAAATGAATATATACTTTGTTTAATCATCCATATATTGTCTTCCCTATCTATTACTGGAAACCTTAAGTTTTGCCACCATGGCATCCAATCGTTAGGTTCATTCCATCTTTGCTTTAACTTTTTATTCTTATAGAACCTGTCTAAAGTTAGTTAGGGTAAATTTTTTTGGAAAAACCGACAAAAAAGCCGAGTAAATTGAGGTTAAACCAGTTCTTGGCTTTTTTCTCATATCGAATTAATAATGCTTTGTAAGCATCTAGCCAAGCAAAAGCATGCTCAATAACAGTGCGTTGTTTATAAAGCAATGGGTCAAAATATTCATCTCGGTCTGTTAAATTACCCTTTCTTTTATTCAAACAGATATTAGGTATTATTCCATACTCAAAGCAGAGCGTCCTGAATTCATTACAATCAAAGCCAGCATCAGCATTCATAAAAAGACCATCTGTGCTAATGCCCACATTTTCAAGAGTTTCTAGCATTTCTTTAAAATGTTTTTCAATCTCATACAAATCATTATGATTCCCTTTTTCTGGTTGACTGGCTGCTAGTAAGACTCCTTTTGCATCACAAATACTAAGTGAGTTAGTGGTCTTTGCTGATTTTCGCCTCTGATAAGCTACAGCTTCTCCTCCTTGTTTAGAGGGTGTGTGTGTCCCATCCATTTGAACACTAGATAGGTCAAGTTGATCTTTATTTTCAGCAACTAAAGTTTCCCATCCTAATTGCCAACAGTTATCATTGCACCAACGGTTATAATGATGGAAGACACTTTGCCAGCTATAAGGTTCATCCATATATTGGCCTATAGGTATTTCTCGCCACTGGCATCCCGTTTTCAAACGATAAACAATCAACTCCACAATGCTAACTAGCTTCTCTTCAGTTAGTTTAGGGCCTTTCTTGCCTTGTGATAAATGTGGCAATAGCTTATTTTTTATTATATCTTTGGATAAAATGCTCATTTTTGATGTTAAACTTAAGATTGTTAGATTTTCCTAAGTTACTCAGTTTGAGCATTTTTTACTTTAGACAGGTTCATAGTCTAAAGAATACAAACCTTTCTTTCTATAATTTATCCATAAAATCCCTTTTGAATCTTCAACTATACCCAATGCGTGATCAAATTCATTATCAATTCTATCTTCATATTTAAGAAATTTTTCTTCCTTTCTATCAAATAAATAAAGGCCATCAGCAGTACCTAACCAAAAGTTATTTTTTGAATCTACAAACTGGGCAAAAACTGAATCGGCATGGCTTTCATTTATTCTAAAGTTTTCAATTTGGAAGTTTCCATTATCTTTATCAGTGATTTTATATAAGCATTTGCTAATCGATTTTATCCAAATTGCACTATCCTCATCTTCCCAAATATAATTCTGAGCTTTATGGAGATTTTGGGTAAGTGCTGGCACACTGGTTTCAATAGGAATTTTTTTAAAAGTTTCAGTTGAGGGAAAGTACACTTGAACAGTTTTAAAATTACCGATTCCAAATCCACCAGAAGACCAAATCCTACCTCTAGAATCTTCAAACATATGATGGATAAATCCTTCTTGTAAACTTGTAGAATCTTTAGAGTTTGAATAAAAGATTTTGTATTCATTCCCGTCAAATCGTATTAAGTTTTCGAATGTAGAAAACCACATAAACCCTTTTGAGTCTTTAAATACTGTCATCATATTTGGACTAGGAAAGCCTTCATCTAAAGACAATTTTTCAAAATTCATTAAATCTGACTGGCTATATCCAACAAGACAAAATTGAATACATGCAACTACTAGCAGCAAATAGTTTTTCATAATTTCAGTGTGAGTGAGAGAGTTAAATAAATTTAACCAATTATTGGCTGCATATCAAAGGATCAATATCATTAAAAAACAAAAAACCTTTCCCTCAGTAAAGGAAAGGTTAATCTACTCATCGTTCAATTATTTTTTAAGTAACAGTCAAATGATACTTAGAGGCATTTTCTCTTATTTCAAAAATAGATATTGGGGCTATGGTATTTTTTAACTAATGTTCAGATTATTATAAATTTTGTTCATTGTTATGAAGATTCTAATTTCTCTTATGTAGGAAAGCAAGACGCTCAATTTGCTTTCTTTCCAAACAAAAAAAGACTACCTCAACCTGAGATAGTCTTTTGCGCGAAACAAACCTTGTTATGTTATATTAATCTTGATTACTTAGCTGGTTGGTTCTGTAGAGATAGACTACTTCTTTATCTTCGTAATTAGCATAAGCAGTTACTAATTCTGTCTCTGCTTGTTGGTAAAGCCTTTGGGCATCTAAAAGGTCAGACAAACTGCTTAGTCCGCTATTGTAATTGTCTCTGCTCACTCTCAAATTTTCTTCTGCCAAATCGATGTTTTCTTGTGCAAACTCTATTTGCTTGTACGCATCAGACAAATCGTACCAGCTCTTGGTAATGGCTAGTCTCAATTTGTCTTCACCATCTTTAAATTCGTTTACGGTTATTTTCTCGTGGATTTCTTTCTGATTCACTTTCTGCTTTTTAGCTCCCCACCAATCTGATATCGGAATGCTAATGGTACCAAATGCCACTGGCA
>PBYL01000371.1 GCA_002729595.1 Thalassovita sp.
CATCTTTAAGAGGTGCAAAAAGATTTATTTCTCTATTATAATCTTCCAATTTTTTTTCTAATAAATCTACTCTATGAAGTTCTGGATCAAATATTTTGAGAATTACAGTATCTGATGTTTTGATCAGAAATAATTTTAATAATTCAGTATTAAAATCATTCATTTTTATCATCTCATCAAGGTCTGTCATTTGAGGGATTAAATCCTGAATTGCTTGATTTGCTATACTGATATATGCCTCACTATTATAGTCTCTACAGCCTAATAAATTGAGGTAAGTGAATACTATAAGTATTTGGATAGACCATTTCATAAGACTTTAAATTATTGAATAACATCCATAAAAAAAGGTTTACCAGAGAAACTCTCTAATAAACCTTGTCGGTAAATATGAAAATGTATAATACTAAGACTATTCTTTTTTAAACTTTAGCCTGAAATAACTCCCAAGTTTTCTCAGCTAATTGAGTGGTGAGTTTTTCAAGATAGTAAGAACCTGCAGCCGGATCAGCGGCTTTGTCAAAGTAAGATTCCTCTTTTAACATACAAGAAACGTTTCTGGCAATGTGCATAGAGAACTCATCTACCTCTTCAATGCCTTCATTGTGAGGTAAAATAGTTAACATAGTGCATCCGCCAATAATACCAGACATGGCTTGGCTGGTGTTAGAAAGCATGTTTAAGTAAGGGTCTTCTTTGGTTGCTTCGTCTATTTTAATGGTAGTAAAAGCACTAATTAATAAATCAGATGCTTTGTAGTCTACTCCGTAGCAATTGGCAACTTCTGTAAAAAGCATGCGAAGTGCTCTTATTCTTGCTATCTCGAAGAAATAATTGTTACGAAGGTTAATACCTATTGAAATTTGCTGAAGCACTTTTTCTGCTGCAAGTCCTCTTTCAACCAAAGCATCGGTAAGTTTTACAACTTTTGCTAAGATTGAAGCGGTTTCTGCTGAATAACTTTCTTCAGAAGTACCAAGATTTATTTGAAGTTTATAGCCAGGGAAAAGGCTTAACTGATCGAAAAGACTTTGGAACTCTGCGTCGCTAGTTTCGTCTAGGTTACAGATAATTTCACCAGAAGCTTTTTCTTTTTCGATTCCTGCTTTTTTAGTGAAGTTTAATAGGTTCTGTAATAATTCACCAGAAGCTTTTTTCAAATAAAAAGAAACAGGGCAGTACTGCATTTTAATATTATGTAGCAATACATTCAGGTTATCTGAAGATAGAATTGAGTCTAGATAAAAAGCAATACCTTCTGCACCGTTTTGCAGTGCTTTTAATGCTTGCTTATTAGCAATCTCTAAATCTTTTACTACAATTTTTTGTATGTTAAACCAGTAGCGATAGCCAAAATCAGGGTTTTCGGCGTTTAACTGGCTGTTTTGGATGCTTTCCAGATCTTTTTCAGCTTCACCTAAGTCTTCGCTGTTATAAAAAGGCTGTACTTTAAATCCTTCTTTTGTTTGCCAAACCAGACTTTCTTCGTAGTCTTTTCCTTTAAGGTCGGCAATGATTTTTTTCTTCCATTCTTCCGAGTTTATTTCTTGGAATTCTTTGAAAGATAATGACTCGTTGCTTTGCATTTTAAATATGTTTAGGCAATTGAATTATCAAATAAATAATCACATTCCAGAGCCTACAGAAAGATTAACCTTCTTGTAGTTCTAATAACATTTTCTCTAGAATTTTCTTAGCTGCTACAGGAATTTTAGTTCCTGGGCCGAATACATCCATTACTCCAGCTTTATATAAGAAATCGTAATCTTTCGGAGGAATTACACCACCTGCAACCACTTCTATATCTTCTCTTCCGATTTTTTTCAATTCGTCTATCAACTGAGGAATAAGTGTTTTGTGACCTGCAGCCAAAGATGAAGCACCAATTAAGTGCACATCGTTTTCTGCTGCTTGTCTGGCAACTTCTTCTGGCGTTTGGAATAATGGTCCCATGTCAACATCGAAGCCTAAGTCGGCAAAGCTTGTAGCAATTACCTTAGCACCTCTATCGTGACCATCTTGTCCCATTTTCGCCACCATAATTCTTGGTCTACGACCATCGAGTTCAGCAAACTGATCTGATAATTTACGTGCCTCTGCAAAGCTCTCGTCTGAAGCCGCTTCTTTAGAATAAACACCAGAAATAGAGCGAATTACAGCTTTGTATCTGCCAAATGGTTTTTCCATTGCGTCAGATATTTCACCAAGTGTAGCTCTTTTTCTAGCGGCGTCTACTGCTAAAGCAAGTAGGTTTTCTTCGTCTTTATTAGGATCGTCGCCACCTTGTTGTTTTTTCTCAGCACAAACTGTTAAAGCGTGTAATGCCGCTTGTACGTCGTCTTCGTTTCTTTCTGCTTTAAGCTTTTTAAGTCTGTCTATCTGAGACTGTAATACTGCTTTATTATCTACTTCTAGAATTTCAAATTCTTTTTCATCGTCGCTTAAGAATTTGTTTACACCTACAATTACGTCTTTACCGGCATCAATTCTAGCTTGTCTTCTTGCAGCAGCTTCTTCAATACGCATTTTAGGAATACCACTTTCAATCGCTTTAGCCATACCGCCAAGTTCTTCAACTTCTTGCATATGTTCCCATGCTCTTTGGGCTAATTGATGAGTGAGGTATTCAACATAGTAACTACCACCCCAAGGGTCAATTACTCGGGTAATGTCAGTTTCTTGCTGAATAAATTTCTGAGTATTTCTAGCAATACGCGCAGAGAAGTCTGTTGGAAGGGCAATAGCTTCGTCAAACGAGTTGGTGTGCAGCGATTGTGTGTGACCAAGTGCTGCTCCCATAGCCTCGATATAAGTTCTGGCTACGTTGTTAAATGGATCTTGCTCAGTAAGTGACCAGCCTGAAGTTTGAGAGTGAGTTCTCAATGCCATAGATTTTGCACTCTCTGGCTTAAATTCGTTTACCACTTTTGCCCAAAGAAGTCTACCTGCACGCATTTTGGCAATTTCCATAAAGTGGTTCATACCAATAGCCCAGAAGAATGATAACCTTGGAGCAAACTGATCTATTTTAAGTCCTGCTTTTAAACCTGTACGGATGTATTCGAGTCCATCTGAAAGGGTATAAGCAAGTTCAATATCATTTGTAGCGCCTGCTTCTTGCATGTGGTATCCACTGATACTGATTGAGTTGAAGCGAGGCATATAGCGTGAAGTATAAGCGAATATATCTGCAATGATCTTCATACTTGGTAGAGGAGGGTAGATGTAAGTATTCCTCACCATAAATTCTTTTAGAATATCATTTTGGATGGTACCACTTAACTGCTCTCTTTTTACACCTTGTTCTTCCGCAGCGGCAATGTAGAAAGCCATAACAGGAATTACAGCTCCGTTCATTGTCATTGAAACAGACATTTTGTCTAGCGGAATTTGGTCGAAGAGAATCTGCATATCTAGTACAGAGTCGATGGCTACACCAGCTTTACCAACATCGCCAATTACTCTTGGGTGATCAGAATCGTAACCTCTGTGAGTTGCAAGGTCGAAAGCAACTGATAGACCTTTTTGTCCGGCAGCTAGGTTTCGACGATAAAAGGCGTTGGATTCTTCTGCAGTACTAAAACCTGCATATTGTCTGATAGTCCATGGGCGCATTACATACATGGTTGAGTAAGGTCCACGTAGGAATGGCGGGATACCTGAAGCGAAGTTCAAGTGATCGAAATTGCTGACATCTTTTTTAGAGAAAGCAGGTTTTACAGGAATTTGCTCAGCGGTTTCCCAACTGTTGAACTGGAGTGCTTCCAGGTCCTGTTTAGCTCTGCTTCCTGACTTATCCAGCAACTGTTTAAAGCTAATGTTCTTAAAGTCAGGTTTCATGAGTTTACAATTTTTTTAATTTATTTGAGGTTGCTCTTTATGAAAAATGGTTATATCTAGCTCATTAATTTTTTTAATGCTATAAAAAATGATATAAAATTTTTCATATTTTCTAATTTTTGCGAAAAATTATACAAAATCTTTTAAAATTCGGGTGAATGTATAATTTTTCTAAAACTTTTAAAAGTCTCAATTAATTTAAGAAACTTAACAAAATACCGGCAGCTACTGCAGAGCCGATTACACCAGAAACGTTAGGTGCCATAGCGTGCATCAGTAGGTGATTTGTAGGGTCATATTTCAATCCTTCGTGCTGTACAACCCTTGCACTATCTGGTACGGCTGAAACTCCTGCAGCTCCAATCAATGGGTTTATTTTGTTGCCTTCTTTTAAGAATAGGTTCATAAACTTGGCAAATAACACTCCACCAGCTGTAGCAATTACGAAAGAAAGTGCTCCCAAAACAAAGATTAAGATTGACTGTGGTGTTAAGAAAACACTGGCTTGAGTTGAAGCGCCAACTGTAACACCTAATAGTATAGTTACAATGTTAATCATACTGTTGCGAGCTGTATCTGCTAGACGGTTGGTTACCAAAGATTCTTTTAACAGGTTACCGAAAAATAGCATACCTAGTAGAGGTAAAGCACTTGGAGCAAGAAAACCAGTTAGCAACATACCAAGAATAGGGAATATCATTTTCTCTGTTTTAGAAACAGTTCTTGGCGGTTTCATTTTGATTCTTCTTTCTTTGTAACCAGTAAGTAATCTCATAATTGGAGGTTGAATAACTGGTACAAGTGCCATATAAGAGTATGCTGCAATAGCGATAGGGCCGATTAAGTTTCGGGTATCGTTTAAACCGTTTGCCAATCTAGATGAAATAAAGATCGCTGTTGGTCCATCTGCACCACCAATAATACCAATAGCTCCTGCTTCTGAAGCATTAAAGCCTAATGCAATTGCTCCTAGAAAGGTAAGGAAAATACCTACTTGAGCAGCTGCTCCTAGTAACATTAACCTTGGACTGGAAATAAGCGTGGAAAAGTCAGTCATTGCGCCGATGCCCAGGAAGATGAGAGGAGGGTAAACCCCTTTTAAAACCCCCTGGTAGATGTAGTTCAATACACTGCCTTCTTCGTAAATACCAATGTTTAGTCCGGCGCCTTCGGTAAAAGGTATGTTACCTATAATAACACCGAATCCAATTGGAACAAGTAGCAGTGGTTCATATTCATAACGAATTGCCAAAAAGATAAAAAATATCCCCACCAGAATCATAACTATGTGTCCTGGTGTGGCATTGGCAAATCCAGATAACTCGTAAAATTTATATAGTCCTTCCATGATCTTCAACCCCTCAAGGCTGTATTTCTTAACTGGTTATTCAATTTCAATAAGTAGCTGACCTTGCAAAACATTTTCGCCAGCTTTTATTTTGATACTTTTTACAATTCCTCCTCTTTCTGCGAGCACTTTGTTTTCCATCTTCATCGCTTCCATAATGAGTAGTGTGTCTTCTTTTTTCACCTCATCGCCTTCTTTTACAAGCAGTTCTAGAATAATTCCAGGAAGAGGAGCATCAATTTTACTTATTGAAGCGTCTGTTTTGAGCGGTTTAGGAGCTGAACTAGGTTGAGGAGTTTTAGCTCTTACTAGTTTTGGAGTTTTAGTAGTTTTTATTTCTTTCTCCAAGGTAACTTCGTATGGAGTTCCATTCACCTCTACCTGAGCCAGGTTATCTTCTACGGACTTTACTAATACATCGTAAGTTGTACCGTTTATGCTGAATTTATAATTTTTCATTTTTTTATTACTTTATTAGTCTGAGGTTGCAGGTGAGATTGCATTACACTATAAATCTTAGAGCTCCAAGGAGAGTAGTTTCTAGAAACTTTGTTGATTGTTAACTTGGTAATTTCCTCATCGTGCAATTCATCAAAATATAAATGGAGTGCTGTGGCAATTGCTGCATTTACTGCTCCGGATAAATTGTGTTTGCTACTAACTGCATGTTGTTTGGGCTCTTCTGTTTTCTTCTCTAACAAGCCATTTATTATTAGTAATACTTTTGGCAGGTTATCGAAAATCAAATACAAAGCAACAAGCGCCAGAAACACAATGGTATATCCAATGAGCGTCATGTAAATGTGTTCTATACCGATAGCTGTGATATCGAATTTCATGGCATAATAATTTTGTGCAATGTGGTTTTAATACATTGCAGGTTAGATTTAAAGCGGAATATTAGAGTGTTTTTTAGGAGGATTTACATCCTTCTTAGTTGCCAGGGTAGTTAATGCCCTAATAATTCTGAAGCGGGTATTTCTAGGCTCAATTACATCATCGATGTAACCGTGTTGAGCTGCTTCGTAAGGGTTGGCAAATTTATCTCTGTACTCTTTCTCTTTTTCTGCCACAAATTTTTCTCTCTCTGCAGTGTCAGCAATGGCTTTTAGTTCTTTAAAGTGTAGTACTTCAATTGCACCTTTAGGACCCATAACGGCAATCTCAGCAGAAGGCCAAGCATAGTTAAGGTCGCCTCTTAGGTGTTTAGAACTCATTACATCATATGCACCACCATAAGCTTTTCTAAGAATGATAGTAATTTTAGGTACAGTTGCTTCGCCGTAGGCAAAAAGTAACTTGGCTCCGTGTAGAATAATACCACCGTATTCTTGTGCACTACCAGGTAAGAATCCAGGTACATCTACTAAAGTAATTATAGGAATATTAAATGAGTCGCAGAAGCGAACAAAGCGTGCTGCTTTTCTAGAAGCCTCGATGTCTAACACACCAGCTAAGTAGTTAGGTTGGTTAGCTACAATACCTACAGACATACCATTGAATTTGGCAAACCCAATAACAATGTTTCTAGCATATTGTCTGTGTACTTCTAAGAACTCACCGTCGTCTGCAATTGTGTAGATTACATCTTTAATGTTGTACGGAATGTTAGCACTTTCAGGAATAATCTCGTTAAGTGAATCATCCAATCTATCAATAGGGTCTGAGCATGGAGTGATTGGTGGTTCTTCCAAGTTGTTTTGTGGAAGATAACTTAACAATTTTCTAAGAAGTAAGATACCTTCTTCTTCGTTTTCGGCAACAAAGTGAGTAACACCAGACTTGCTAGCATGTACTGTAGCACCACCAAGTTGTTCTTCTGAGATGTCTTCACCAGTAACAGTTTTAGAAACTTTAGGACCTGTTACAAACATATAACTGGTTTTGTCTGTCATCATGATGAAGTCTGTAAGGGCAGGAGAGTACACCGCACCACCAGCACAAGGACCAAATATGGCAGATATTTGAGGGATAACACCAGAAGCTAAAATGTTTCTTTGGAAGATATCAGCATAACCTGCTAAACTTTTTACACCTTCTTGAATACGCGCACCACCACTATCATTTATACCTATAATAGGAGCGCCAACTTTCATTGCTTGATCCATGATCTTACAAATCTTGTTAGCATATGCTTTAGATAATGATCCGCCAAAAACGGTAAAGTCTTGGAAGAAAACATATACCACTCTTCCGTCTATTGTACCGTGTCCGGTCACAACACCGTCTGATAAGAATTTCTGTTTATCTAGACCGAAATCTGTTGAGTGGTGAGTTACAAACATATCGTACTCTTCGAAGCTACCTTCGTCAAGTAACATTTCAATACGTTCTCTAGCGGTAAATTTACCTTTAGCGTGCTGAGCGTCTATTCTCTTCTCACCCCCACCAAGTTTGGCGAGGTTACGTTTCTCTATTAATTCTTTGATTTTTTCTGCGTTCGACATGGCATTACCTGGTTTCAGGATTTTTTTTCACAAAATTCAGTAAGGGTTCCATAAGTGGATTTTGGGTGAAGGAAGGCAATATCAAGACCTTCAGCTCCTTTGCGCGGCTTCTCATCAATCAATCTCACGCCTTTTTCTTTTACTTTTTGCAGAGATCCTTCAATGTCATTTACAGCGAATGCCAGGTGGTGAATACCTTCTCCTCTTTTTTCAATAAATTTTCCTATTGGGCCGTCTGGTTCGGTACTTTCAAGTAGTTCTATTTTGGTTTGGCCAACCTGAAAGAATGCGGTTTTTACTTTCTGGTCTTTTACTTCTTCAACTTTGTAGCATTTTAAGCCGAGAACTTCTTCGTAGTAACTAATCGAATCTTCAAGATTTTTTACGGCTATACCGATGTGTTCGATGTGAGTTGGAATGATAATTTTTAATTTAATTTTTGTCAGTAATTTTATTTGTGAAGTACTCAAAACTAGAAAGGTATTCTACATTTAATTATGACAATTGTCAGTTACTGTCTTGACTTTAGATAAAAAAAAGGCAAAATAGCATTTGCCTATGCGAATACCTGTAGAGTTTGAGAATAGTTTTGACCTAAAAATGGCAAAACGCCGTAATTTGGGGCTTTTCTACTTATTTGGATAATTAAATATGTAATTTTTTTTGGTAGGTAAATATTGTTATTGCTTCATTTTGAAACCGTATATGCAGATATCCGGAAGTAAAAAATTATTTACTCGGCTCTTGATTCTTTCACAATATTGTGCTAAATTATTATTGAGTTGGAATGAAGGAGTTGGTTTTTGTAGAATCCACTATCAAAAAACTACTGAAATTATGAACTCAAGACTTAGTAAGATTTTAGCATTGATTGCTGTTTTCGCTCTAGGAACAGCCTTTCCGATTGGAGAAGCCAAACCATTGTTGTCGTCTGTAACTTCAATAGGTATGTTATTTTTTGCCGGATTGTTTAGCCCATTTTTAATCAAGAAAAATGCAATTTATAACCAGATTGTTTTAGAGTATCCGAAATGGTCTGATACATTTAGTGCGGATAAACCACTAACCTATACCCATTTTATCAGCTATTTAACTTTGTGTTTTGGGCTAGGAGCACTTTTAGGTGGTTTTGCTTTTGCAGGCCATGTAAACCATATAGGTGTAAGCTTTATTAGTCTCGGCCTTGGTATTATCTATGGTAATACACTTGCTGCTAAAAGCAATAAAAGCGAAAATGAAAGATTTGCCGGAAGGTTTTAAAATAATAATGTATAAAAAAAGGGCTCTCAAATAATTTGAGAGCCCTTTTTTCTGTATCCAGAACTTAAGTTGTTTTCTTCTTCTTTAGTTGAATTATTTCTTTACCGAGTTCTTCATTTTTGTTTATCTCTGTTTGAAGCTCTCTTCTCAACTTCATCTCTTTCTCTTTCGTTTTCTT
Organism: Thalassovita sp.; assembly: GCA_002729595.1. Lineage (GTDB taxonomy): Bacteria > Bacteroidota > Bacteroidia > Cytophagales > Flammeovirgaceae > Chondrinema. The sequence continues at coordinate 9,074 of PBYL01000371.1, forward strand.
CTTGAAATCTTCTAACTCCTCTTCAGCTTCTACAGCTTCTTTTTTCTTAGTAGCAGTAACTCTTTCGTTTTCTTTAAACCTGCCAAAACCAATACCTATTACAGCAGCTAAAACCAGTATAATAAATATGTTTACAAACACATAAGTATCTTTATTAATAGAGATACCTAAAAACTTTAAATGGTCTACCAGATACTGGCTGTCTTCCACTTGCTGGTCTTTTTGCTCCATACTAGCAGTCATGTCTTTAATTTGAGTTTTTAAAGACTTAATTTCTGTAAGAGACTCTTTATAAGCACTCTCTTTTGCATTTAAAGTATCGTTAATCTGTTTCCAGAAGCTTTCGAGTCTAAATTTTTTAACTACTTCGTAATCTTCGTAGTCAGTAGATTTGGACTTTAACTCTGAGAATGCTTCTGAAAGGTTAGCAGGAGCTTGATCTGAGTCCTGTGCTATTGCCTGTATGCAGGTAATACAAAAAACAAAAACTAATAGTTGAAATAATCTTTTCTTCATCGCTTAATTAGACTAAAAAATCTTAATCACACTCCGCACAAATGTCATTCCGAAGCGGTTTAATTCAAGAAAATCCTGCCTAAGTATTTGAACAGGATTTTCTGTAGATATATAAATTTTACAGATTGCTCAAATCGACAAGCACACTACCTTTATAATACTTATCTTTCATTAAAGCTTTGTAGTAAGTGTCTGCCTGAGTTTTATCTGTGAAAGGGCCTAAGATAATTTTATACTGTAATTGGTTATCTTCACTCTCCTTAATAAATACCATTGTGTTTTTATGGAATTTTTCTTCTTCAAGTTCGAGTAACTTCATAAAAGTATTTCTGTAGTTACTGAAAACTCCAAGTTGAACACCATAACCTCTTCTGTCTAGTGTTTTAGCAGAAACTTTAAATAAATATTCTCCCGGTTTTTCTTTAGCAACCGCAAGGTTTTCTGCTTCACTTACAGAGATATCTGGTGTACCTGTAGCATTTTCAAACTGCTTTAGTTTAGCTTGTAAAGCTTGAGCTGTTTGGAAACCAGAAAGTCTGGCCATCATTTTACCTTCTGAAGTAAAAATTAATACAGATGGAAAATATAAAACATTGTATTTTTTTGCAAGTTCTTCGCCACCATCAAGAATAGATTCGCCATCTACAGAAAGACCTAAGTAAGTGCCCTGTGCATAGCTTACTAAACTTTGATTAGTGAAAGTTTCTTCATTCATTTTCTTGGCTATGGGGCTCCAGTTAGCATAGAAATAAACAAAATAAGGTTTGTTTGAATTTAGGGCACGAGTCTGTAATTGCTCATAAGAACCATCAAAAAATATAAAATCGGTGGTTTGTGCCATTAATGATGAAGAGAGCGCTAGAATTGTAATGAGCAGTCCAAAAAATAATTTTTTCATAACAGTTATTTTCTTTTAGTTAATTAGCCGAAAAAAATGACTTTACGGATAAAATTTAAGGTAAATTCTTTAAAAAATACAATTTGAGATTGACTTATATGAAATTCAATCGAAAAAATTAAAGTATTAATATGAATAATACTATAAACTTAAAAAATACACCATTGTTCCTGCTAGGTCTTAGAAAAGAGGTGTGCAGGGATCAAATGTAGTGTTTAAATTAAATTTCAGCCAATGCTTTAAGCAATTTTGTATTTTCTTCTTCTGTTCCTACAGTAATCCTTAAACAATTATCGCATAATATTACACTAGAACGGTTTCTTACAATAACTAATTGTTTAATAAGCTTATCATATATTTTAGTCGCTTCTGGCACTTTTATCAATAAGAAGTTTGCATCAGAAGGGTATACCTTTTCAACTAAAGGCAGTTCTAATAATGCATTTTTCAAATTTTCTCGCAATGTAATTAACTCTTCTACTTTCTGCTTTCTTAGTTCGTTGGCATCCAGTGCTTCGAGTACTTTTTCTTGCGTAAGTTGACTTATATTATAAGGAGGTTTTATCTTATTGAGCAAGTCGATTATCTGCTTGCTGGCATAAGCCATACCTATTCTAAGCGCTGCCATTCCCCAAGCTTTCGAGAATGTTTGTAACACAACCAAGTTCGGGTATTTATCCAGAAAATGTACCATGCTTTTTTCTGGCGCAAAATCGATGTAAGCCTCATCTACTACTACCAAACCAGAAAAGTTATTCAAAATCTTTTCGATCTCAGCAAGATCAATCTGGTTACCTGTTGGGTTGTTTGGCGAACAAACAAAGATTAATTTAATCTTATCTTCCTGCTCAATTAAAGAAAGAATCTTTTCTGTATTAAGTTGGTATTCGGTAGTTAAGGGAATCTCTAATGTCTCCACCAAATTGATATCTGCACTTACTTTATACATACCATAAGTTGGAGGTAAAAGTAGTACTTTATCGTGTTGAGGTTCACAGAATGCTCTATAAAGCAAGTCGATGGCTTCGTCGCTACCATTGCCAAGAAAAATTTGCTCAGGTTTTACTTCTTTAATTACAGCAAGTTTCTCCTTTACAGCTTTTTGCAATGGGTCTGGGTAACGGTTAAAAGCTTCGCCGCTTACAGAGCCAAAAGGGTTTTCGTTAGCATCGAGAAATATACCACTTTTGCCAGTGTACTCATCTCTAGCAGAAGAATATGGTTTTAATTTAAGGATGTGAGGCCTTACGATTGATTCTATATTAAAAGTGTTTGTTGGCATGTTACTTTTTTCTGATTTCTTCCAATCTGATAGATACTGCTTTTTTGTGTGCATCCAGTTGCTCAGCTTCGGCCATTCTTTCTATAGTAATACCTATTTGCTTGAGTCCTTCTGTTGTAATATTCTGGAAGGTAATTTTCTTGAAAAAGCTATCAAGAGAAACTCCACTATACATTCTAGCATAACCATTGGTTGGCAATGTATGGTTTGTGCCAGATGCATAATCGCCAGCAGATTCTGGAGTATAATGACCTAAAAATACAGAGCCCGCATTCACGATTTTCTCGCCAATGCTTTCAGCTTTATCCATGGCAATAATTAAGTGCTCAGCTGCATATTGGTTAATTAGCTCAACACCCGTATCAATAGATTCTACCAAAATGATTTTGCTGTTTTCTAGTGCTTTTTCTGCAATTTCTCTTCTTGGAAGTTCGCCAACTTGTCTTTTTACTTCTGCCTCGGTAGCTGAAGCAAGTTGTGCATCGTTGGTCACCATTATTACTTGGCTGTCGATACCGTGCTCTGCTTGAGACAGTAAATCTGCCGCAATAAACTTTGGATTCGCAGTACTATCTGCCAATACAGCAACTTCAGATGGGCCAGCAGGCATATCGATCGCTACTCCATATTTTGCAGCTAATTGTTTTGCCGCAGTTACAAATTGGTTACCCGGTCCAAAGATTTTATCAACTTTTTTGATTGATTCTGTACCGAAAGTAAAAGCAGCAATTGCTTGCGCTCCACCACATTTGTAAATCTTTTTAATGCCAACAAGATCGGCAGTAAAAAGAATAACCGGGTTAATTTTACCATCTTTTCCTGGAGGTGTACATAAACTGATTTCTTTACAACCAGCAAGCTTAGCAGGAATACCCAGCATCAAAACTGAAGAGAATAATGGAGCAGTACCACCTGGAATATATAAGCCAACATTTTCAATTGCCACACTTTTTCTCCAGCAATAAACTCCCGGCATAGTTTCTACTTTCTTAACCAGTTCTTTTTGGATCACATGGAATTTCTCTATGTTATTTCTGGCAATACTGATAGATGCTTTTAACTCTTCAGAAACCTGCTCAATTGCTTTATCAATTTCGTAACGACTTACTTCGAGACTGTCTAAAGATACCTTGTCAAACTTTTCAGTAAAGTCTTTCAATGCACTGTCGCCATGCTCTTCTACTGCAGCCATTATTGGTTTTACTTTTTCTTCTGCCTCTTCCAGGTTCATTACTGGTCTTTCTAATATTTCAGACCAGGTGTTTTTGGCTGGGTATCTTATTATTTGCATAATTTTATAAACTGAATATTATCAAGCTTTTTCGTCTTAGATGCTCTTATTAGAGAATCATTTTTTCGATAGGAACTACTAAAATTCCTTCTGCACCAGCAGCTTTTAGGCTTTCAATCTTTTCCCAAAAATCGTTTTCGTTAATTACAGAGTGGATAGAAACCCATCCTTTGTTTGCTAATGGAACTACAGTAGGGCTGCGCATTCCCGGAAGCAAAGATTTAATTTCTTCTACATTGCTCTCTGGTGCGTTTAATAATATGTATTTATTATTTTTTGCTTGTTGTAAAGATTTAATTCTAAACAATAGCTTTTCAATAATATCTTTTTTCTCAGCAGAGATTTTATCGTTTGCAATCAGTACAGCTTCAGATTGGAAAATGGTTTCTACTTCTTTTAAACCATTTGTAAAAAGTGTACTACCAGAACTCACAATATCACAAACTGCTTCTGCTAGACCGATACTTGGCGCAATTTCTACAGAACCGCTAATCTCATGTACTTCAGCCTTTACACCGTTTTCATCCAAAAACTTTTCGAGAAGTTTAGGGTAGGAGGTAGCAATGCCTTTTCCGTTAAGGTCTTGAGGGCCATTGTAACTGGCTGATTTAGACAAAGCAATAGAAAGTCTGCATCTTGAAAAACCTAAACGATGTACGATATCTACATTTTTGTCTTTTTCAACAACTACATTTTCGCCAACTATCCCGATGTCTGCTACTCCGTCTGCTACATAGCCAGGAATATCGTCGTCTCTCAAAAAGAAAAACTCAATTGGGAAGTTGCTTGCTTTTGCCTTTAGTTTTCCGATTCCGTTAGAAACATTAATTCCGCAGGACTTAATTAATTCCATAGAACCGTCGCTTAATCTGCCAGATTTTTGTACTGCCAGTCTGAGAATGTTGTTCATTATTGATTTTACAATTTTGTACTTCTTACATTAAGGTGTAAAATTCGGATGCTTATCCGTAAATTCCCAGTGTTTTGTGTATAAGCTTTTGTTTATATTAGATTTCTTTTGTGTTAACAAGAGAATAAAAAAAAGACTCCCTTAAAAAGGAGCCTTTTTGCAAGTTTATTTGATGTGATGGTTATTCAGATGATGAGGATGTTGAACTGCTTTGTCCTGCTCTGTGATCGAACTTTATGAACATTTTCATTACAGCATCCTTTATTTTACGGTCTCTTTCTTCTGGATCTTTAGCAGTGGGGCTTTGTATAGAACCTTGCCATACAAGCACATTTTTATTAGCATCAACAATGTCCACCAGTATGGTAGCTTCTTCGTACTCATTGATATTAATATTATTGTAGCCACCAAATCTCCAGTAACCGTAATATGGATTCATACTTGTAGCATTTCTTTTGGTTTTCACCATAATTCTCACGTTGGCTAACAAATCAGGGGCTTCTTCTGTAAACTCATACCCTTTAGATTCCATCGATTGTGCTACTGCTTCTTTTATTCTTCTTTCGTCTAACTGATCGTATGATGGTTTATCATCTGTTTTCTTCACATCATCCCAAAAATTATAGGTTTTAAATCTTGAGAAATCTGTTCCTGCATCATAGTCAGTAACAACATTACTTACACTTGAGCATGACGCCAGTAATAATCCCATTACTGGTATCATTAAAAATAGTTTATTGAATCGAGTTGTCTTCATAGCATTTAATTTTATAGGTTTTCTAAAAAACTTAGTTAGTAATTTATGTTTCCTATTAAAAAAGTATCTGTAAAAAAGAAATGCTATAGGCTTCGCGATAAGTTATGTTAGAAAAATAATTTTTAATTACTTATTTAAATATTACATTGTATTTAAAGTGTAATAAATCTTATAAATGATTCATGTTTTTACACCTATACACACAATAAACGTTAATCAGAGCAATTCAGTTTCAATTAAATTGAATGTGTAAAATTGTCTTGAATAAAAACGTAACTATTTTTTAATCAGTAACTTACCCTAAAATAGAAATTTGTAAGATTAAGTTCCAGCTTTTAAAAACTGAAAATTTAAGCTGTTAATGAGGCTTAAACAGTTTAGGAATAGTATAAGCAGCTAAATAGATTTGATTTGTAACAAAAAGAAGAATATCGACAATTTTTATATTGAAATATTCTTTATAAGAAGAATTTATTAACTGAAACTTACCAGCATTACTTATGTTTAATTACAAGGAGTTTACCAAGAGAAACGAAGGGTATATTATGCCCGAAGTACAAGAAAAAATTAAAAATACCCGTCTTTTAATTGCAGGTTGTGGAATAGGAAGCACCATTGCAGAAGCAGCGATAAGATTAGGTTTTCAAAAAATTACTTTAGTTGATGCAGACATTATAGAGCTTCACAACCTTAACAGACAAGATTATTCTTACAGTGATGTAGAAAAGCCTAAAGTACTGGCATTGCAAAACAGGCTACTCGCGATTAATCCAGAAGCGACTATAGAAGTGCATAATGATTGGGTTAGCAGTGAAAATGCAGAAGAGCTAGTATTGAATGCTGATATCGTTTTGGACACCATAGATTTCTTAAGTCTTGAAGGTATTATCTCATTGCACGACCAATGTAAAATACAGGAGAAACCAGTAATTAGTGCAGTTTCTGCTGGTTGGGGTGCCGCAGCTTTATATTTTCCACCTGATTGCGAAAGTTCTTTCCGTGCTTTATTTGGTGTGCCTGAGCATGGTGAGGTGAGCCATTTATCTTATGTAAATACTTTTAAGTCTTTTATAGAGCAACTTTCTGCGAACTTAGAACCAGATATAATTGAGGCATTATCTAAGGCATTTACCATTATGCAAGATGGTAAACCATGTCCGGCTTCGCAAGTAGCTCCGGGTGCTTTTTCTGTAGGAGCATTGGCAATGAGTATCGTAGTAAGAATTTTATCTGGCAAACATGTAGCAGCAGCACCTGATCTTGTTTTGTTAAACATGAATGATATCTGTACGAATCAGGTAGTTCGCTTACAAGAGCATATTTATTAATGAGGATATTTTGAGGTAAATGCTATTTTGAGCTTAGCATTTTAAGCATTTATAAAATTGCATTTGCCTTGTTTTTTGCCATTTTAGGCTATTTTCCTACATCAGGAAAAGTGTATCTGGACTCTGTCATTTGATAGGCTTCTTCGAAAGAATAGCCTTGTTTTAGCAATTCGGAAAACTCATTAAAGCCTTCTAAGCCTACAATATTCCACCAGCGAGATACCTCTCTCATAGAAGTAACATAGGAGAAAAAAGGGCTTTTTTCGGTGTATCGCATAAAGTCGTGCATATTGGCAAGTTCTGGTAACTCGGGTGCATTTTTACCATTAGATGTAAGCATCATCCACATGGCATCTGAGTTGGCATAACGATAGTCTAACATCAGTGCCAAACCCTCATCGAACCAAGTCGGAATTTTAGTTTCGCGATTCACCCATCCGACTCGACTCACAAGCTCTGAGTGTACTAACTCATGGCTAATTACATCGCGGTTTAAACCACCCGGCCCGAGTACAATATAGGTGCCTAGAAAGGTAATATGATTCATACCCGGACTACGCAGATTTGCCCCATATTTTTTCATTATGTCTTTAGACGGACCTGCTATTATAGTAGGGCTAGCGGTGATAGAGTCGAAAAAAAGTGATACCCTATCCCTAGACTGTTCTATGTTTAAAAGTAATAACTGAACTTCTATATCATCCATTTCTGGATCTACATATATGCCATTATCCACCTCCCTTAAACCAGTACCAGAATAGCTTACCATAATGCATCTGATCTGATTAATAAAGAAAATGCCATATGCTACTGAAATCGTAGTAATTACAATAAAGCTGTAGAAAAAAGCGACTTTAAAAAGTTTTTTCATAAAAAGAAATACAGCTGAAATGATGCGTTATGCTTTGTTTAATGTTTATTTGAACAAAGATTAGTGCAAAAAACTTCCCATTGTTAAGAATAACTGCAAAGTCTGATAAAAATTTGCGGAATTTTTTTTAGAATTTCAAATATTACTTCTAAGTTTAATGTGTTAACAAAAGTGAATAAACATCACATTTATGCAATGCCCTCATCATTAAATCATACTTTGTGTTGAAGAATATTGTTAAAATGTTAACGTTCCTAAATCTAGTAAAAAAATTGACATGGTTTAATCAGCCATAAAATTGTTACATCTAATCATATAAGTATGAATAAGAAAGCAAAAGTACTACTGGTAGAAGATGACAGAATTATTGCCAAGTTGGTAAAAAGATATCTTGACATCAGAAATTACGATGTAGTATATTGTGATAATGGTAAAGCAGGGTTCAATGCATTTAATAACTACAGCTTTGATATTTGCATTTTTGATGTGATGATGCCTTATAAAGACGGATTTACATTGGCTAAAGAAATACGCGAGAAAAACG
>PBYL01000372.1 GCA_002729595.1 Thalassovita sp.
GTTTCTGGGAAGAATGGAATTATTCGCAATCATACGATCTCATTCTGCAATTACTAAAAATTAATCCACACCATACGGATGGTTTAGAAGCCATGGCAGAATTATTTATGGTAAATGGCTATTTTGTACAAGCTGAAGAATATGTAAAAAAAGCTTTGAATGTTGATCCGTACTCAGCTAATCACTATTACACTTATGCCAATCTTTTCTATTTACAACAAAAATTTGATCAGGCTTTAGTTTTTCTAGAAAAATCATTAGAACTCAATCCAGAGCTTGAACTAGCTCTGCATCTTAAGTTGATGTGCCTTATTTGGTTGAATAAGAAAGAAGTTTTTGAGCAGGCAGTTACATTAGCAAAAGAGCCAACATTGCCACAAATGTTGATCAATTGTATTAATGCAAATCAAGTTGAGCTTTCACCAGAAACTTTAACTGAGTGGGCTAATGCAGACGAAGAAAAGTCTCAATTGATTCCATATAAGTTATACATTTTAGCTAACTCAACTTATAAAGAAGAGGCTTTTAATTTGTTAGAAAAGTATGTTTCGCTAAAACGTGGGCAAGTTTTGTATTTCAAATACGAGCCATTTTTAGCATCACTTCACCAATTTAAAGCGATAGATAAGCTATTTGTTACTGACTTTACTTTGCCAGAAAATAAGCCAGTAATCAAAGAAAAGGTTGAAGAGAATAAGATCGATCAGCAAGAGCTAAATGCTCAAAGAGAACAGCTTTTGCAGTATATTGAAACCCATCAACCATACTTGAATCCACAACTCAGTTTAAGCTTTTTGGCAGAAGAAATAGCCTTGCATCCCAATAAGCTTTCTCTGCTTGTAAATGAAGAATTCAAGATGAATTTTAATGAGTTTATTAATCAATACCGTTTGACTCACTTTAAAAGCATCGCTCTCAACGAAAGTTATAAGCACCTTTCTGTATTAGCTTTGGCTTACGAAAGTGGTTTTAACTCTAAAGCTGTTTTTAATGCATTCTTCAAAAAAGCAGAAGGACTTACCCCAAGTGCTTGGCTAAAATCTGCAAGAGATAAACAGAGCTAATAGCAGTCTTTTACAAAGACTGCTTAAATTGAGATGGACTCATACCAGTATGTCTTTTAAAAAATCGGCTAAAATCACTCAAAGATTGAAAGCTTAATTTATAGGCAATTTCTTTAATTGAATAAGCATCAGTTTGTAGCATACGTTTAATCTCAGTTAACTGCCTTTGTTGAATAATTTGCTTGGCAGTTTTATTGAGTTTTTCTTTTAGAATCTGGTTTAGCCTTTTTTCACTAATGCCCATCCGTTTGGCATAAAAGTCAGCCCAATTGTGGGAGGCATAATGTATCTCCATGAGTTGTAGGAACATATATACCCTTTTTTGATTTAATTCATAACTAATAAATCCTTTATGTTGTAGTTTGATAAGTGTAAGCAAAAGTACTTTTAGCAGCGATTTAATCAATATATCGTGGTTATCAGGATCGGCTAATTCGGATAACAATAATACTTTGCAATGTTGAAATCTCTCTTGAAACTCTGGAGAAATAGCTAAACAATTATTGGGTGTAAGGTTGAATAAATTCAATACATCCAAAGCATATTCTTTGTCATCTTCTTCAATCAAACTCCGCTTAAATGTAAGCACAACACCATTTTCGTTAGGGAAAAATTGTTGGTAATCTTCATTTAAAGGTTTGAGATACACTTTAGTTAATTCGTCGTTTTCTTCTTCAAAATATAAGGCAAACCAGTCTCCGGGTAGAGATTCTGGAAGGTCTTCTATTTTTTTTACAAGAATGTCTTTATGCCAATTATGCAGTAGTTTCACTTGGTATTTTGTTAATTTTAGATTGATTGTGTTTTACAGCATATTTGTTAAATAAGAATCCCAGACAGATGGCTACCACCAAACTGAGACATGCTGTTAGTAAGAATAATGTGTTAGTATCTTTTATAATAAATCCCATAAACGTAGAGAGAAACTGACCTCCAAATACGCCTATTGAGTATAATCCTAGATTTTTGCCTCTGGTTTGCGCTGTGCTCACTTCAACCATTAAGTGGTTTAATGTGGGTATGCTAAAACCAAAACCAATACCTGTTGCCAAAGCCCCAGCATAGATCAGTTGAGCATTATTTGCCATTCCGAACAGAATGTAGCCCAACATAAAAAACACAAAACCTCCCACCACTATAAAACCTGCGTCTATTTTACTGGCGATTTTGGGCATCTGGCTAGCGGTAATTACAGCAATGAGCGAAATAAAAGCCATTAAATAACCAGTTTCAGATTCTGAAAAATTGAAATTTTCTGGCAAGTATTGAGGCAGTTGTATAAAGCTGATAAAGAAAATTATCATCGAAAACAGTGCTCCCGCGAATATTATATAGACTAATTTCTTTATGTTTTTGTTTTCAGCAGTCTGTTGGTTGTTAACTTCTGTTGTGTTTTCTATAGATTTTTTTGGGAGTACAAATAGGCTGAGTATAAAACAAATTAGTGCAATCAAGTAGATTAAAAAGGGATATTGCCAATACATTTCACCCAATACTCCACCTAAAGAAAGAAACAAAACACCGCCTCCTTCTATGGCCATTCCTTGCCATGCAATTATTTGCATTCTTTTCTTACCAATAAAGTTTTCTGCGATTAGGGCCGTGGCAGCAATTTGCACAAACACGGCTGCACCACCTAGTAAAACTCTGTCTACTATTAATATATAATTGTTGCTTATAAACCCTCCACCATAACCGAAAATGGCATATGGTATTAAGCCAAAACATAATAGTTTAAATGAGCCAAGCTTTGGTAAAAGCCAACCTGCTAGTGGAGAAAATACTACTACGCCTAGTGAGGGTAAGGTTATGAGTAATCCGGAATCAAATTGAAAATCTAAATTTTTTTCTATTTCTAATAATGATGGAGCAATGGCTGAACCCACCATAATAGTAAGCATACTTGTTAGCAACAAAGTAGCTATACCCAATCCATTTACTTTATTCATTTTGCAAAGTTCTGTAATAATGCGAGCTTAGATTATACATTTTTGCTAATTCACTTTACATTTTGTCTAAAAAGTATTTTTAGCTCGATTTTGTATAATGAGTTTTTTCACAACTTTATAGACTTTCATTGCTACATGAATTGACCTATTTTTTGTCGATATAGGATGTAAATTATTAAAAATGTATGTATCTGTATATATTTTTTAAACTTTTATTGAATGTTTGTTGTATATGAAACTTTTGTTTGACACTTTTGTTAAACAAATATATTAGACGCTTTAAATATGGCAACTAGAGATACAGGAGCAGAAGAAAATATAAAAGAGGCTGCTAAGAGAATATTCTTTGTGGAAGGGAAACTGAATGCAACAACTCAGGATATAGCTAATGAAGCAGGAGTTAATAGAACCTTGTTGAATTACTATTTTAGAACCAGAGAGGCATTGTTCGATCAGGTATATAAAGAGGCATTATCGGCACTATCTCAAAAAATGGATGAAGTATTTAAAGCTGAATTACCATTTAGACAAAAAGTAGAAAATATTATAGAAGTATTCTTAGAAGATATCATCACTTATCCTTTTAAAGAAATATTTCTTATTAGCGAGATAAACAGCGAACATGCTGAGATAAAAAAATCTAACGAACCAGAAAATCCGGTTTTTAGGAATTTTGCTATTGAAGTAGAAGAAGCTATGAAAAGGGGAGAAGTAAACAGAATTAAAGACCCATATCACTTTATTATAAACTTATTTTCGCTAATGGCTTATCCGGTAATTATTAGACCATTAAACGAAAAGCTTTTAAATTTTACAAAAGAAGAATACGATGAAATTTTAAAAAATAGAAAGAGTGAAATAATAAATCTTTTACTAAACTAAATTTTTTTACCCAATGTTTAACGGGATTGTTAAACATATTCATATAACCAACTTGTTAATACCTAATTAATTAACTAAATGAGAAATAATTCGATTTATCACATAAACTTTTATATCGCTATATGTTTATGTGGTTTACTCTATGCTTGCAGCGATTCTCAATCATCTGCAAATAGATCACAAGAACCAGTTGAATTTGGAGTACTAACTTTAAAACCAGAATCCATTACCTTGTATAGTAGCTTTCCTGCTACATTAGAAGGAAAAGAAAACATTGAGATAAGACCAAAAGTTGAGGGTTTTATCGAAAAGGTATTAATAGATGAAGGCGAAGAAGTTAAGAAGGGGCAATTATTATTTATATTAAATGCACCGCAATACGAGCAAGAAGTTAGAAATGCAGAAGCTGCCATATCAAGCGCAAAGGCAGATGTAAGCTCAGCAGAAATTGGAGTCGAAAAAGCTAAACCTCTTGTAGAGAGAGAGATCATCAGTAAATTCGAACTAGTCTCTGCACAAAACACACTTGAAGCCGCAAAAGCTGCTTTGGCTCAGGCTAAAGTTAATTTGGCAAATGCTCAAACCAATTTAGGTTATACCAGAATTACTTCACCGGTAACAGGTGTTGTTGGTACATTGCCTTATAAACTAGGTAGTTTGGTAAGTAGCACCACTACAGAACCTCTTACCACCATTTCCAACATCGATAAAGTATACGCTTATTTTTCTATCAATGAAAAAACGCAGTTGAATTTCTTTAGAAATGCAAAAGGTAATTCGATTAAAGAACAAATCAGCAATTTACCAGATGTTGAATTGATGCTTGCTGATAACAGTATGTACGAGAATAAAGGAAGAATTGAAACCATTAGTGGTCAGGTAGATGAAGAAACAGGTTCTTTTAATGTGCGTGCCGTGTTCGATAACCCAAGAGGTATTTTAAGAACAGGTAACAGTGCGAACCTTAGAATTCCGAGCCATAGAGATAATGCTTTGCTTATTCCTCAAGCAGCTACATACGAAATACAAGGGAATACTTTTGCCTATGTAGTAGACGACCAATCTCAGGCAAATTCTACCAAAATAAAAGTGACAGCGACTCCTTCCGGCCAAGCTTATGTAGTAACAGAAGGTCTTAAAGCCAATGATAAAGTAGTGATTGAAGGCATCAATTCACTTTCTGATGGCGATAAGATCACTGTTTCGGAAGTATCTAGAGATAGCGTAAAAGCACTTCAGAAAGAAATTTCAACAGCAAAAACTGACGAACAACAATAAAGAATTAAACCATGTTTAAAAGATTTATAACCAGACCAATACTGTCGTCTGTAATTTCAGTATTGATATTGGTACTGGGACTGATCGGTTTAACCAGTCTTCCGGTATCTCAATATCCTGAGATTGCACCTCCTACGGTTCAGGTATCAGCCTCGTATCAAGGAGCGAACGCAGAGACAGTTTTAAATAGCGTATTAGTTCCCCTCGAAGAAGCCATAAACGGTGTGGAGGGAATGACATACATGACCTCAACTGCCACTAACGATGGTTCAGCATCAATTACAGTAAACTTCGAATTAGGAACTGACCCAGACATTGCAGCGGTAAACGTACAAAACAGGGTATCGAGTGCTACTAGTTTATTACCGCAAGAAGTAACTCAGTCGGGTGTAACCACTACCAAAAGACAAAGTAGTAATGTATTGATCTTGGGTATCTACAGCGATAACCCAGATTATGACGAAACCTTTGTGCAGAACTATGCGGAGATCAACATTATTCCTCAGATAAAAAGGATTAATGGTGTGGGTGATGCAAGTGCTTTCGGTACCAAAGACTATAGTATGCGTATTTGGCTAAAGGCTGATATTATGGCAAACTATGGCTTAATTCCAGACGATATTAACAATGCACTGTCGGATCAAAACGTGGAAGCAGCTCCAGGTCAGTTAGGATTAAAAGCCAATCAAGCCCATCAGTATACTTTAAAATATAAAGGTAGATTAAAACAAATTTCTGAATACGAAGACATCATTATTAGAACTACAGACAATGGTCAGATTCTGAGATTGAAAGATGTAGCTGATATTGAGTTAGGTTCTCAGACTTACACAAGTAGTTCTAATATTAATGGGAATCCGGGTGTAGGTATTGCAGTAAGCCAAACGGCTGGTTCAAATGCGCAAGATGTAATTGACCAAACGCTTTCTGTTTTGCAAGAATCTTCTAAAACTTTTCCAGAAGGTATCCATTATGTGGAAATGGTAAACGTAAACGACTTCTTAAATGCTTCCATTGAAAAGGTAATTCACACATTAATAGAAGCCTTTATACTTGTATTTATCGTTGTGTTTATCTTCTTACAAGATTGGAGATCGACATTAATCCCAGCGATTTCAGTTCCAGTAGCAATTGTAGGTACATTCTTCTTCCTACAAGTTTTTGGTTTCACTATTAACTTGCTTACACTTTTTGCATTAGTACTAGCAATTGGTATTGTAGTGGATGATGCCATTGTGGTTGTGGAAGCGGTTCACGCAAAGTTAGATTCTGGTTACCAGTCTGCAAGAAAAGCTAGTTTGGATGCGATGGACGAAATCTCAGGAGCAATTATCTCAATTACATTGGTAATGTCTTCTGTGTTTATTCCAGTAAGTTTTATCAGTGGTTCTTCTGGTGTATTTTATCAGCAATTTGGTTTAACTCTGGCAATTGCGATTATTCTATCAGCAGTAAACGCATTAACATTGAGTCCGGCACTTTGTGCATTGTTTCTTAAAGGGCACGATGAAGACCACAAAAAACATGGATTTTTAGATAGATTTTATACAGCATTTAACACTGCATTCGACAAAACAACCAATAAATATAAAAAATCAGTTTCGTTTTTTATCAATAAGAAATGGTTGGCAATGGGAATGTTAGCTGTATTTGCTGGAGCATTTTATTTCTTGATGCAAACTACACCAACTGCTTTCGTACCAAGTGAAGACCAAGGAACGATAATGTCCGATATTAGTTTGCCCGCAGCGGCTTCGCTTGAAAGAACAGAAGAAGTTGCCGAGCAATTAGTGAAGATTGCCGAGTCTATCCCAGAAGTGAAAAACGTGTTGAAAGTAACAGGTAGAGGGATGATTAGTGGTACCGGTTCTAACTACGGAATGGTAATTATGAAGCTAAAAACCTGGGACGAAAGAGAAGGAAAAGGGCAAGATATTAATTCAATTATAGGTCAATTATTTGCACGTGCAGCTTCTATAAAAGATGCTGATATCATTTTCTTTGCTCCTCCAACTATTCAAGGTTTTGGTATGAGTGGTGGTTTTGAGTTTCAGTTGCAAGACAGAAGCGGTGGTACTGTAAATGCATTGAGTGATGTAAGTAATGATTTCTTGAAGGTATTAAATCAAAGACCAGAAATTCAATATGCATCCACTTCGTTTGACCCAACCTTTCCGCAGTATGAAATTGAAGTTGATGTTGCTAAAGCCAAAAAAGCAGGTTTAGGTGTCGCTGATATTTTAAATACCATGCAAGGTTATTACGGTGGTGTGTATGCTTCTAACTTTAACCAATTTGGTAAGCAGTACCGAGTTATTTATCAGGCACAGCCAAGTTTTAGAGATAATCTGGAAAGCTTTAATTACATAAAAGTAAAGAATGATAATAATGTGATGGCGCCAATTAGTGAGTTTATCACTTTAACAAAAGTATATGGTCCACAATCGCTCAGTAGATTTAACCTCTTTACTTCTGTGAGTGTAAACGGTGCACCAAATGCTGGATACAGTTCTGGGGATGCCATTAAAGCGATAGAAGAAGTTGCTGCACAAACTTTACCAACTGGTTATGGTTATGAGTTTTCTGGTATGACGAGAGAAGAACTTTCGGCAGGTAGCCAAACGGTTTATATCTTCTTACTTTGTTTGGTATTTGTGTTCTTCTTGTTAAGTGGCCAGTACGAAAGTTACTTGTTGCCATTTGCAGTATTACTTTCATTACCAATCGGACTTTGTGGTGTTTTCATTTTCGCTAACATCTTCGATATCAGTAATAATATTTATCTGCAAATTACCCTCATCATGCTTATTGGTTTGTTGGCAAAGAATGCGATTCTAATTGTAGAATTTGCCTTGCAAAGAAGACGTGAAGGAGAAAGTATAGTGCAGTCTGCCATTGATGGTGCCATTGCCAGATTTAGACCGATTTTAATGACTTCGTTTGCATTCATTTTTGGACTTGTTCCGCTAATGCTGGCATCTGGTGCTGGTGCTATTGGTAACCAGTCTATTGGTACTGGAGCAATTGGAGGTATGCTAATAGGAACCGTATTTGGAATTCTAATAATACCCGTACTCTTTGTGATTTTTGAAACCATTCAGGAGAAAATAGCCGGTATACCTGCTGCTAACGCAGATAAAGAATAAGTATACTGACTCAACACTCCTAAAAATTTAACTAACATGAATTTTAAAATTCTAAAATACTTAGGTTTAACTTTGAGTATCTTTGCAGGAATTACATCCTGCAAGGTGTCTCAGAAGTACTCCGTTCCGGAAACAGGTTATTCTAATAACTACAGAGATACAACTGTGGTAGATACGAGCTCTATGGCTCAAATGCAATGGCAAGATATCATCTCAGACTCAGTGCTTCAAAATTTAATTGAAGAGGGTTTAGAGAATAACCTTGATTTGAAATATGCTATCCAGAATATATATCAGGCAGAAGCAACATTGCAACAGGCAAAGTTGACGATGTTTCCAAGTTTAGAAGGTGGTGCACAGGTTACAAGGTCTAAATCTTCTAAGGCTGCACTTAACTTTCCTGATGGCATTGATATCAATTTAAAGACAACAACCTATGAGGCTTCTTTGAGTTCGAGTTGGGAGATAGATGTTTGGGGAAAACTTCGCAGTAATAAGCGTGCAGCTTTAGCCGCATTTTTAAGTAGCGAAGCTTCAACTAGAGCAGTACAAACTCAGCTAATTGCAGATATTGCTTCTTACTACTACAACTTGTTAGCATTAGACGAGCAATTGAGAATTACCAAGCAAACCTTAGAAAACAGAAAGGTTGACCAAGAAACCATGAAAGCGCTAAAAGAATCTGCTGTGGTAGATGGTGCTGCTGTGGTACAAAGTGAAGCAAGTAGATATCAGGTTGAGGTTTCTATTCCAGATATTGAAGTAAGTATTCGTGAAACAGAAAATGCACTTTCTATTTTGCTAGGTCGTGAACCGGGTAGAATTGAACGTACAAGTTTAGAAGTTCAACAAGCTATTAGCGATTTGGAAATTGGTGTTCCTTCTTCACTTTTAATAAACAGACCAGATATACAAGCAGCAGAATTGGCTTTTAGAAATGCTTTTGAAAATACCAATGTGGCTAGAAAATACTTTTACCCTTCACTTACACTTACTGCAAGTGGTGGTTTGTCTAGCTTAGACATTAATAACTTCTTTAATCAATCTATTTTCTATAGCATAATTGGTGGGCTTACGCAACCAATATTTGCACAAGGTGAAAATAAAGCAAGATTGAAAACCAACGAAGCTTTACAGCAACAGGCTTTTTACGACTATAAATTAACTTGGCTTACAGCAACAGAAGAAGTTTCGAATGCCTTGTTTTCTTATAATAAAGCCATAGAAAAACAAACAGCAAGAACTAACCAGATTACAGCTTTAGAAAAATCAGTAGAGTTTACTAAAAGCTTATTAGAATATTCTTCTTCAACCAACTATACAGATGTACTAACATCGCAACAAAATTTACTATCTGCGCAAATAAGCGGAATTAACGACAAACTTCAAGAACTAGAGGCTATCATCCAGCTGTATAGAGCATTGGGTGGTGGTTGGAAATGATTTATTAATTAGTGTCAAATGTTTTACAGCTCTAAAGATTGGAAAAACTCCAGTTTTTAGGGCTGTTTTCATATTATCTCGTCTCAAAGAAAGTCTAAATAGAAACTTAAAAAATCGCCTATATAAAAGTAATTATTATCGAAAATGGGCTATTTATGGCGATTAACAATAAGTTAAATATCTTTTTCTGAATTAAAAAAATCATAATATTTTCTGTTGAACTAATAATTTTTTGTGCTCATAGCTTTGCCGAAGTGTTGGATGTCTCCAACATGATCTACGAATTATTTTTAACCTATGAGACAGACTATTACAATTTTAACTGCCTTTTTACTGAGCTTACCTATGACTGTATTCGCTCAGAATAAGGTAACAGGCAAAGTAACAGATGCTTCTGGTGAGGGATTGCCAGGAGTAAACATCATCATCCAAGGTACTACAACAGGTAGTATAACAGATTTAGACGGTATATATGAGCTCGAAACTGCTAACGATGCTGTTTTGATATTCAGCTATATCGGATACATGGCTCAAGAAGTTCCTGTTAACGGAAGAACTTCAATTAACATTGAGTTAAAACTAGAAGATAAGAACCTGGACGAAGTTGTTGTAACCGCAATTGGTATTAAGCAACAAAAAAAGAAATTAGGTTATGCTACTCAAGAAGTAGACACAGACGTAATCGGAGAGGCTAGTACCATGAACCTTGGTAATGCACTTTCTGGTAGAGTAGCTGGTTTAACAGTGAACAACCCGACTGGTATTTTTCAATCGCCATCATTTTCTTTAAGAGGTAAAACTCCACTTATTGTTTTAGATGGTGTTCCAGTAGAAACTAATTTTTACGATATCTCTCCTGAAGATATAGAAAGTATAAACGTATTGAAAGGTGGAGCAGCTTCTGCGCTTTACGGTTCAAGAGGTAAAAATGGAGCAATTCTTATCACAAGAAAAAACGCTGCTAAAAAAGGACTTACTGTAAATGTTTCTACAAGTAACATGGTTACAGCAGGTTTTACTGTTTTCCCTGAAACACAAACCGAATACGGAAACGGTTCTAACGGACAGTATGAATTCTGGGATGGTGCTGATGGTGGTATCTCTGATGGTGATATGATCTGGGGACCTAAATTTGAAGAAGGTGTACAAGTTGCTCAGTGGAATAGCCCAATAAGAAATAAGCAAACTGGTGAAGTAATCGAGTGGTATGGTGATGTAACTGGAACAGTTTACGATGATAAATCTCTATACGAAAGAGTGCCAATCGACTGGGTAAGACACGATAACTTAGGTGATTTTCTTAGAACTGGTGTAGTTACTAAAAACGATTTTTCTGTAGCTTACCAAGGTGAGAAATCTAGATTCTATTTCTCAGGAAACTATGCTTTCCAACAAGGTAGAGTGCCAAACACTTCTTTACACACTGGCGGATTAAACTTTAATTCTTCATTTGATTTAACTGAAAAATTGCAATTAGATGCAACTTTGAGTTACAACAAAGTTTATTCTCCAAACTACCCAAGATACGGATATGGCCCTAAAAACCACATGTATACCATCCTTATCTGGATGGGTGATGACGTAAACGGTCAAGATTTGAAAGACCATATGTATGTGCCGGGTTTAGAAGGTTACCGTCAGGCAAACTATAATTACGCATGGTATAACAATGTTTATTTTGCAGCTTACGAGTTAAATCAGCAATTAAACAAAAATACATTAGATGGTAAACTGAAACTGAAATACCAGATTACTCCTGATTTATATTTACAAGGTAGAGTTTCTGCTAGAGAGCAAAAAACTTTTGAAGATATGGAATCACCAAAATCTTATATGAACTATGGTGACTCAAGAAATGGTGATTATAAAATGTGGAATACAGATCAATTAAACTTCGATTCTGATATTTTAGCGGCTTATAATAAAAACATTACTGAAGAATTTGGCATAAATGTAAATGCTGGTGCATCTAATTTCTACAAGAGCTATAAGCAAGAATATGCTTCTACAGATGGATTAATCGTTCCAGGAATTTACAACTTAAGCAATAGCCAAGGTAACATTCTTGGTTCTAACTTATTAAATGAAAAGTCTATTCGAAGTGTATATGGAAGTGTTGGTTTTGAGTTTTTCAATTCAATTTTCTTAAACTTCTCTGCTAGAAACGACTGGGCTTCTACACTGCCAACAACTACAAATTCTTATTTCTATCCTTCTGCTTCTTTAAGTACAGTAGTATCAGAATTAATTCCTTTCCCTCAATTTGTAGATTATTTTAAGGTGTATGGTTCTTGGTCTCAGGTTTCTAGCGATTTAGATCCTTACGAAATCTATGCAGTATATAACCAAGATATTACTTACGGTTCAACTCCTTCAGTATACTATCCTTCTGGTTTGGTAAATGCTAACATTTTACCTGAGCAGTCAACTACTACTGAGGTTGGTTTTAGTACTTCATTTGCGCAAGGTAAACTTTCTTTAGAAGGTACTTACTACCACATACTAGACGAAAACCAAATTATTGACTTGAATGTATCAGATGCTTCTGGTTTCTCAACACGTAAGGTAAATGGCAACGAATACACTACTCATGGTTTCGAAGCTATGTTGAATTACAATCCGATTTCTACTGAGAAATTTAGCTGGGATATTGGTTTAAACTGGACTAAATCTGTACAGAAATTAACCAGCATTTACGGTGGAAACTCAACTTTCAATAACTTAAAAGTTGGAGACAGAGCAGATAGCTATTACACTACTGTATGGCAAACTGCTGCAGATGGTCAGTTAATTGTAGATGCCAACACTGGTCTACCAACTAAAGACCCTTATGTTAAAAATGTAGGTCACTTAAACCCATCTTGGAGACTTGGTTTACAAAACAGATTTAAGATTAAAGATTTTAAAATTGATGTAGATGTAGACGGAGCTTGGAAAGGTTTAATCAACTCAATTACTATCGAGAAAATGTGGTGGGGTGGTAAGCATCCAAACTCTACAAAATACAGAGATGCTGAATATGCTGCTGGTGCACCAGTTTATGTACCAAATGCTGTGGTAGTTACAGATGGTGAATTAGTAAGAGATGTAGAAGGTAACGTAGTTTCTGATACTAGACAATATTCTCAAAATACTACTGCTGTTAGCTGGCAAACTTGGAGTCAGAATTACCCATACAGAGCAGTAGTTATGGATTCTGATGATGAGTTTTTTGCAAACACATTCGATCGTTCTTACTTCAAACTAAGAAGAGTTTCTGTTACTTATGATTTATTAAACATCATAAAATCTAACGGATTACAACATTTGAACCTGTCTGTTTATGGATACAACCTAGCGATCTGGAAGAAAATCCCTTACCTAGATCCAGATTACGGTAACGATGATAACCTACAAGACCCATCTTCTAGATATGTAGGCTTTACACTTCAAGGTATCTTTTAATTACAGATAAGATTAAAAAAGACATAATGATGAAAAAGATTTTAAGCATATTAATGATATTTGTTGGGTTAGCATCTTGCCAAGATTTGGAAGAGATGAACATCAACCCAAATTCACCGACTGAAACTCACCCACAGCTATTACTAACTAGTGTTGAGTGGGATGCATTTCAGGCATACATTGGAACTTCTCCACTTTACGCATTAAAAATATTAGTGCAAACAGATGGAGAAAACTCTTATCAGTATTACAACTGGACTAGAGGCGATTACGATGATTACGCAACACTTCGTAATGTAACCAAAATGATAGAAGAAGCGGAGCGTATTGAAGATAACACTTACATTGCTTTAGGTAAATTCTTCCGTTCTTACTACTTCTACAATTTAACTTTAACTTTTGGTGATGTTCCTTATACTGATGCATTAAAAGGTGAAACTGATGAAAATTATTCGCCTTCTTACGACGATCAGCAAACAGTTTTCGAAGGTATTTTAGATGAATTAGCAGAAGCAAATGATTTACTTGCAGAGAGTAATTCAATTATTTCTGGAGATGTTATTTACGATGGTGATATTACTTCTTGGAGAAAGTTGATCAATGCTTTCCGTTTAAAAGTTCTATTAACTTTATCTAAAAAAACAGGCGATATAGACCTTTCAGAGTTTGCATCCATCTATCAGAATGAACCTTTGATGGAGAGCGTAGAAGAGAATGGACAGTTGGTTTTCTTAGATCAGCAAAACAACAGATATCCTAATTTCAATAGTAGTGGATTTAGCTCTGGTATGTACATGGATTCTACTTTTATTCAGCGTTTGCAAGAAAGAGAAGACCCAAGGTTATTTATCTATGCTACTCAAACTAAATCTGCAAAAGAAGCTGGCAAAGCTTTAGACGATTTTACTTCTTACGAAGGTGGTGATCCTGCTGCACAATACAACGATGTAAACCTAAAAGCAGCAGAAGGTAATGTATCTAGAGTAAATACTCGTTACTACCAAGACCCTGAAAATGAGCCATATATGTTGTTAGGTTATTCTGAGCAACAATTAATTTTGGCAGAAGCAGCAGTAAGAGGTTGGATTAGTGCAGATGCAGAAGAATTGTACAATTCAGGTGTAAAAGCATCATTCAAATTCTACGAAACTTATGCAGAAGATTACACTGCTTATGTTACAGAAACAATAGCTGACGATTACTTGAGCAGATCAATCAACAGCTTTGCTAGTGCAGCAGACGACGATGCTAAAATTGAATTGATCATTATGCAGAAGTATTTGCAGTCTTTCCTTCAGTTAGGTTGGTCTACATTCTACGAACAACTTAGAACAGGCTACCCAACTTTAAGAAGACCTGCTGGAGTAGAAATTCCTTACAGATGGATTTACCCTCAATCGGAATACAACTATAACTCTGACAATGTAAGTGCAGCAATTAGCAAACAATTTGGAGCAGGAAACGACCAGATCGATGAAATGACTTGGTGGTTGAAGTAAGACTTTTAACTGATGAAATAGTGGGGCATCAATGAGTAAAATTGAGATGTTCCACTATTTTTGTTTTTAGAACTTTTTAATTCTTATCTTCTGATCATAACTAGCTTTAAGTTCCGAGAAATCAATTTTTAATATATCAGATAAAAAAATTCTATGAATGATTCTTCCAGAAGAAGTTTTCTAAAAAAAGCAGCACTACTTACCGGAAGTGCCGGCGTTTGGAATACTTTGCCCATATCTATAGAGAAAGCATTAGCCATTGCACCAGATGCAGGTACTACTTTTTATGATGCCGAACATGTGGTAATGTTGATGCAAGAAAACCGTTCTTTCGACCATTGCTTTGGTACTTTAAAAGGAGTGCGTGGTTTTAACGACCCGAGAGCTATTTCTTTACCAGACAAAAATCCGGTTTGGTTGCAGCCAGATAAAAATGGCAAGCGCTATGTGCCTTTCCGTTTAGATATAAGAAATACCAAAGCCAGTTGGATGGGCGATTTGCCACACTCTTGGGAAAACCAAGTAGATGCCAGAAACGAAGGTAAGTTTGATCAATGGATTGAGGCAAAAAAATCTGGAAGAGAAGAGTTTAAAGATATGCCGCTCACCATGGGTTATTACAACCGAGAAGACATACCTTTCTACTATGCCATGGCAGATGCTTTTACTGTTTGCGATCAGCATTTTTGTTCTTCACTTACTGGTACAACAACTAACAGAAATTACTTCTGGACAGGCAAAACCCACAACAAAGCAACAGACAAAGCCAAAGTAAGAAATGGTGAAATGGGTTACAGAGACGAAGTTGATTGGACTACCTTCCCTGAAAGATTAGAAGAAAATGGAGTTTCTTGGAGAGTTTACCAAAACGAAATTAGTTTACCTACAGACGTTGAAGACAGCTCTTTGCTTGCCAACTTTACCGATAATAACTTAGAGTGGTTCACTCAGTTTGGTGTTCGCTTTAGTCCGGGACATTATAATTTCTTAAAGAAAAAGAAGAAAGAACTCGCTAAAGAAATTAAGCAACTCGAAAAAGATAAGGCTGATGCAGAAGCTTTAGCCGAAAAGAAAAAGGAGCTTGCAGAGATTACAGAATACATTAGCAAGTGGAATCCGGAAGAGTTTAAAAAGCTAAAAGCTCACAACCAAACACTTCACCAAAAAGCATTTACTACCAACATCGAAGATCCAGATTACCACAAGGTAGAGGAGATGGCTTATTCTGATAATGGAGAAGAGCGTGTAGCCAAAGTACCAAAAGGAGACATTCTACATCAGTTTAGAAAAGATGTAAATGATGGAAAATTACCGACTGTTTCTTGGGTAGTTGCACCGCAAAAATTTTCAGATCACCCAAGTGCGCCTTGGTATGGTGCATGGTATGTTTCCGAGGTATTAGATATCTTAACTCAAAACCCAGAAGTGTGGAAGAAAACCATCTTTATTGTAAACTACGATGAAAACGATGGCTATTTCGATCATGTTCCTCCATTTGTGGCACCAGACCCTAACGATCCTGAAAATGGTAAAATGTCTGCTGGTTTAGATGTAACTGGCGAATTTGTAACCAAAGAGCAAGAGTTGGCAGCAGGTTTTAGTGAAGAAGATGCAAGAACAAGCCCGGTAGGTTTGGGTTATAGAGTACCTCTAATTATCGCTTCGCCTTGGTCTCGTGGTGGTTGGGTAAACTCAGAAGTTTGCGATATTACTTCTACCATCAAGTTTATGGAGAAATTCATTTCTAAAAAGACTGGGAAAAATATTGAAGAGCCAAACATTAGCACTTGGAGACGTGCTGTAAGTGGTGATCTTACTTCGGCTTTTAGACCTTACAATGGCGAAGAAATTAGCTATCCGGAGTGGGTTGATAGAAACGAATATGTGCAAAGAATTTACAATGCGAGTTTTAAAGATGTGCCTAAAAACTATAAAGCACTATCAGAAACGGAGGCTCGTAATATCGCTTCACAAACCGAAAAGGCAGAGGTTTTACCAACTCAAGAGCCGGGCACAAAACCTTCTAATGCTTTAAATTATGAGTTATATGCTGATGGTAAATTGAGTGAAGATGGTAAAAAATTCATTATCAATTTAAAAGCAAGCCAAGATATTTTTGGAAAAGAAGCATTGGGAGCGCCTTTCCATGTGTATGCACCGGGTAATTATAAAGATAAAAAATCTGGCAAATTTGTTCCGGTTAAAACATGGACATTCGCTGTTAAGTCTGGTGATGTACTTGAGTATGAGTGGCCGTTAGAAGACTTTGAAAATGGTGAGTATCACTTGAGAGTTTATGGGCCGAATGGTTATTACCGAGAATTTATGGGAAATGCTGAGGCGGTTAAATTAGACGTTGCTGTAGAGCCTATTAAGAAGAAAAACAAGTTCAATAATGAGTTGAAAATCACCGTAAAGAACTTGAGTAAATCTGATGAGGCGAAACTTCTTATAAAAGAAGATACTTACAAGAAACTCGAAAAGGAATTTACTTTGGCTTCTGGAGCACAACAAAGTTTTGTGTTAGATACCAATAATACTAGCGGTTGGTACGATTTTAAAATTGAATCGCAATCAGATAAAAACTTTTTGGTTTGCTATGCTGGCAGGCTAGAAACTGGAAAAGATAGTATTACAGATCCACTAATGGGAAATGCTATTGGCTAAAAATGAAA
>PBYL01000373.1 GCA_002729595.1 Thalassovita sp.
TTCTAAAATCACTGTCGTATCTTCTATTCTGAAAAACAAAGAGGTTTAAACCCTTATTTTTCGCTAATTCGTGAAGAGTTTTAGCTTCTTCGGCAGTGTTTGTAAATGCTTTCTCTACAATTACATTTTTGCCTGCTTCTAGTACCTTTTTGGCAAAATCATAATGTGTATCTATAGGTGTATTTACTACTACTAAATCTATATCTTCATCTGCTAATAGTGCTTCTAAAGAT
This sequence comes from Thalassovita sp., assembly GCA_002729595.1. Lineage (GTDB taxonomy): Bacteria > Bacteroidota > Bacteroidia > Cytophagales > Flammeovirgaceae > Chondrinema. Next base: position 234 of record PBYL01000373.1, read on the forward strand.
GGATAACTTGTTTTACCTTCGTAATCTTTCTGAATTTTCTTTTTCGATCTCTCCCATGCTCCTTTCAACTCGAAACCTTTATGCACCTCTAAAAATGGCGCAAAGAAATGCTTGCCTGAAAATCCGTATGCTAATAAAGCCGTGTTAATTGTTTGTTTGTTCATTATTCTATCTTTTAAATATTAAATGCACGATGAGTGTAAGTAATCCGAAAGTGAAACCCACTGAGGCTACTCCCATCCATTGAAAATGTTCCCAAATTATTCCTGCGATATAAGTTCCAAGTGCACCACCAGTAAAGTACAAGACCATGTAAACCGTGTTGATTCGGTTACGCTCTGGCGGATTGTCTGAAAAAATGATAGTTTGATTGGTAATGTGTACCGACTGGATACCCAAGTCGAGAAATAAAGCTCCGATTATCAATCCAATAATACTGGTTGAGCTAAGCCCAAGCACTACCCAAGAGATCATGATGATTAAGATGGCAATGGTAATCAGTGTATTTCTATTCATTCTGTCGCTTAGCTTACCAACTACTGTAGCCATTACAGCTCCTGCAATTCCGACAAAGCCAAACGAACCTGCTTCTTCACTTCCCATATTGAAAGTGGGAGTTTCTAGAAGAAATACCAATGTTGTCCAAAAGGCACTGAAACAAGCAAAATCTAAACCTCCACGAATCGCTGCTAATCTCAACTTTGGTTTGGTCTTAAATTGCTCAACAATAGATTTGAGTAATTGATTATAAGTACCTTTAAAATCTGGTTGAATTTCTGGTAATTTCCATTTAAGAAAAACCCACAAAATTACCATGAAACCTGCCCCGCAGAAATAGACTGCTCGCCAATTTAAAAACTCGGCAATGTAGCCACTGAGCGTTCTTGAAGCCAAAATTCCAATAAACATCCCAGTCATTACAGTTCCTATAGCTTTGCCTCGATTCTCATTGCTAGATAATTGAGCTGCCATTGGTACCATTACCTGAGGAATTACTGAAGTTAAGCCAATAAGCAAACTAGAAATTTTTAATGCCAATGGAGATGGTGCTAGACCCGCTGAGAGCAAAGCTGCTATGATAAAAAAGAAGTCAATTAAAATCATCTTCTTTCTTTTTAGCATGTCTCCGAGCGGCACTATCAAAAATAGTCCAGCAGCATATCCTATTTGCGTAAGCATTGGCACGCTGCTAATTTCAGCCTCAGAGATACCAAACTCCCTAGCCATTTCTCCTAACAATGGCTGGTTGTAGTAATTATTGGCAACTACAGTTCCTGTAGTAATTGCCATGAGTATCAGAAGTCCTTTCGTTAACTTATTATCGCTCAATGCTCTATCATTTAAATCATCACATTAATCGATGAGCATGCTTTGCGTTCTACCTCATTGCAACCTCACCAATATGAAATTCATATTGATTTCCATATTCACCTTGGTAAAAGAACTAGCTCTGAAAGAGATTGATTTTGTAATTATCAATGGATTTATTGTAAAAAGAAATGGAATCGTTGATTATTCAACTATACATAAAAAGAAAAGCCGGAATCGCTCCGGCTTTTTAAGTATATTCATGAATATTTTACTCGAATTTTTAATAGAATTCTACCTGTTTTTGTTGGGCTAATTTTTTGTTTCCAAGGTTCAAAACCAACAAAGCCACACCTGCACAAATAGACATAATCATAATCATCGGGAGAGAGTCTTCTGTTTGAAACACACTTACCAATGCCGAAGCAATTGCCCCCATCACCATCTGTAAAGAACCTAACATAGCAGAAGCATTACCTGCAGTATTTCCTAAATTATTTAAAGACAATGCAGAAGCATTTGGGAATATAAAACCCAAACAAGACATATAACTAAATATGAGAAATGTGGTAATGTATAATCCTTTAAATTCTAAAAAGTAAAAACTAACTAATATCACCGCAACTATACACTGCACAATTGAAGCTTTGTAGATGGTATTTTCACTTGAATGTTTCTTTAGTAAAAATCTATTGACCTGATTAGAGCCAATTAAGCCCGCGGCTATAATTCCAAAAATTAAACTGTACTGACCTTGGGTAACATTAAAAACTTCTAAATATAAATGCGGTGAACCACTCAAATAAGCATACACACCAGCATAAGCAATTGCGCCTGTCATAGCGAATATGATAAACTGAGGATTCTTTAAAACAATGATATAATTTTTGATGATTGAATCAATCTTTAAAGAATAACTAGCATCTGGCTTTTTACTTTCTGGCATTAAATAATAGGCACCGAAAAGAATTACTATTGCCAAAAACACCATCATTATAAATATGTATCTCCAATGGAAATTAGTAGAAATAAAACCTCCAAGTGTAGGTGCCAATATTGGAGAAACTGCTACAACCATCATCAACATAGAAAATACTCGCGCAACTTCTTTTGAATCAAATAAATCTTTTACAACAGCTCTAGCTGCTACCAAACCTCCACATGCACCTATTGCTTGAAAAAACCTATATACGATTAACTCATTTACTGTAGTAGATGCAGCACAACCGATGGAAGCAACAATGTAAATCGCAACACCCACATACATTGGCTTCTTTCTACCATATCTTTCTAATAATGGCCCATAAATTAACTGACCAATAGAAAGACCTATAAAAAAGCTAGATAATGATAAAGATACTTTGCTAATATCGGTATTGAATTTTGCTGCAATTTCTTCAAAAGCAGGTAAATACATATCGGTAGCTAATGGACCAATTGCCGTAAGCAAACCCAAAATAAAAATTAATAAAAAGTTACTGTCTTTTTTATTGAAACTCATGACATTATTTATTACAAGTTGCAAAGATAGTTGTAATATCAACTATTTGCATATTAACTTTTTCCTCTTCTTTAAATAACTATCAATTATGTGTGAACAAAGAAGATTGTATGATAGTGTATTACATATTTAACTAGATTGGAATCTATTGGAGTAGCCTAATAAAATAGAATGGTTAATAAGGATTTCTTTGAAACACAGACATCTAAATAAATGTTTAATGAGCTACCTAAAAAGTGATAAAATTTTATTATAATAGAATAAAATTTATAAATACTATCTCTCTCCTAGTGCATACAGTACCGCATTTAAACTTTTTTGACTGATATTAATTATTAGGTAAAACAGGACAAGCACTACCAAAAGAAAATTGAAAAAAATATAAATTACCTTTCTCTGTAAACAACTCTATAGTTCAATTAATCTAATAAAGTATTTTCCATTAATCACTCACATTTGCTAATTGACACCTAAACATAATTAGGTACGTCTTGTTTTGCTAGAACATTACTACCAAAATAACAAGCTATTTATTTTAACTTTCAATCAATACTGAAATGCATCCTCATATAATTATGCCTTCACCACAGCTAAGGTCTGTGGTTGAAAGATACGAATACTGGGATTTTGGTAAGGTAACCAACTTTAGTAATAGATTAATGGCTATGCCTTGTATAGAAAACGGAATTCTTTTTTCATTTTATAATGCTGAAAATATCATTCTAAAAAGTGAATTAATAGATTATGAATCACTTCCAGCAACAGCTTTAATGTCAACCCTTACTTCTCCATTATACAATTTAAATACGAATAGTAACAATGGAATTAGAGTGATGTTTCACAGAGGATTACTGCCTAAACTCTTTAACTTTTCAATGAAAAGTTTCCAGAATATGCCTGTAGATAGCAGTTACGAGTTTGATAAAGACTTGCATTTTTTATACGAAAAAATTGGCGAATCTCAAGATTATCGGTATTGGATTATCCAAATTGAGAACTATCTACTAAAGAAATTAAGGTTTATCTCATTTGACAAAAACATTTTCGATTATATAAATCAGATATTCATTCAAGAAGGTTATTCAAACTCAATTCAGAATCTAGCAGATAAATTAGGGATGAGTGTTCGCCATTTTAACAGACTAGTAAATAAAGAATTAGGTTTTTCACTATCAGAACTTATACGTGTTCATCGATTCAACAGAGTGCTTATGCATTTTGAAAGTAGCGATAAAATCAATTTAACAAATGTGGCTCACCAATTTGGTTATTACGATCAATCTCATTTCAATCGTGAGTTTAAACAAATGACCTTACAAACTCCTAAAGAATATCTTAGAAGCACAAACAAATGCTTTATTCATACACAAGAAGATATTTTATATCCGGGAGGGTTTGCTTGTTGGTGAATTTTTACTAGTAAATGTCCGATCTATACAATTTCTAACAATGAACACACTGTATCTTTGATGTAATCAAATTTTATTACATCGAAGATATTTAACATTCATAAATCTAAAATGTATGCTAGTTTATGAAAGAATAGCATTAATAATTTCATTTATCTCTATTGGCATACTTGGCTTTACTTTTTTACTCAATATTGCCTATTTCATTATTGATAAAAACCCAAAAAGAAATGATAGAAACCTAGCTTATTTGTTCTATGGAGGTTATTGTTTAAATATCATTTGCCTGATAATTAGAAATTTAATAGTTGAAAAACATTTTCAATTATTAGACAACCCTATACATGCACAAAATTTTGCTTGCATCAATTTAATATTACAATCAACACCCATTCTGTTATACAGCGGTTTTGTGCTTCATTTTATTGATGATGTCGCAGAAAATGACCAATCGAAAAAGTGGGTAAAGAATTTTCTGAGAGCCGTTTTTGTGTTTCTATCTTTATATCTGCTACTATTTTTTATAGGTTTTACAATTTCTGGAGGCTTAAATCCTGTGTTGTTTGGCATGTTGCGTTACTTTCCGCATTTAGCAGTTACCATCGGTTTTATAGCCATTTTTATATTTTTCACAAGGGTAAAAGGAGACCTGATTGCTTATATCATGATAAGTTCAATCAACATAGCAATTGGTGCAATTCTGTCTCATATTATCTTGAAAGAGGTGGTAAAAGTTTCATTTACAAATGACGTAGTTTCACTAATACCCGGAAGAATTACTAGCTTACAACCTGTCTTTTTAATTGGAGTTTTAATTGATGTACTCATTGTTTTTATAGCCATTTTTAATAGAAAAAGGCAAATTAGCATAAATGATTTTGCCATATCAACACCTCCAATAGAAGCTGTAATTCCTGAACAAATAGAAGAAGTATTACAAGAAGAAACACAACCAATAGAAAGCAATAACAATGGCAATATTGGAAACCATAGGTATTTACCAAAGCATAAAACTGGAACAGATAAACCCATTTTGGTTGATAACATCATGTTAATTCAAGGGCATAAGGGCATGCGGAATGTTTTTGAAATCTACTGGAATGATGAAAATGAAGCCATAAAAAAAAATTTGCTTGATGAAGAGAATGTGAGTAAGGTGATGCAAACCTTAAATAATGATTACCTTTTCTATGCGGCAAGAGCTAAAGATCCTATCCAGATAATTAATCGAAAATACATAAATCAGCAAAAAACTCAATTTATAAAAGACAAAAGAAGCTGGATGGTTTGTATGAATGATGACAAGAAAATTTTAATTCCGCAGAACAAAAGAAGAGAGTTTGAGAGCTGGATTAAATTGTAAATTCATTTGCGCGTAAACGTAAAAATGTGCGCAGAAACAAAAATGCTGATTAACTAAACTAGCAATAATAGATTACCAATTTTAGATTAGTAGCATAATTCAATGTTATTAATAATTATACAAGTAATAACTAAAAATACTCATACCGTTCAAATTAACTACTTCTAGTATCTATTAAAAAGAACCATACATTTAATCGCAAAAAACTCACACTAACATCTCTTTTTTTAAACTTCAACCACCACCAAAATAATGAAGTATAGTTACTTTGTATTAATAATGTTATGGTTATCTTTTTCAACAAAAAACTCTTTTGCACAAGAAATTGAACCAGGGATTTTATTAGAAAAAACAGTTGTAATAGATGATTCGGTAAGAGCCTTCCTATTTTATGTTCCATCTGCATACGATGGTTCCGAAGCTTGGCCTTTAGTATTTAACCTACATGGTGGATCGAGCAATGCTTATCAACATATGGCGGTTTCAGGCATGAATGCCATCGCAGACACAGCACATTTTTTAATCGCTTATCCAGAAGGTATTAACAATGGTACTGGAGTTACTGGCTGGAACGAGTCTGGTCTACCTTGGATACAAGACGATGTTAAATTCTTAAGTGAATCAATTGATTCTATCTCTAGTGAATATAATGTTGATTCTTCAAAAGTATATTTTACTGGATACTCAAACGGTGGAGGTATGAGTCTTACACTTGCATGTACTTTGGGTGAAAAAGTAGCTGCCATCGCATCTGTTGCTGCTGCTGGTACTTATGAACCTTGTAACCCCATAAGACCAATGCCAATTTTATACATGCATGGCACTGCAGATATTGTGGCTCCTTATTATGGTGGACAAAGTGCAGTTTTTCCTTTGGTTTTTCCATCAGCCCGAGAAAAAGTAGATTATTGGTTGGCTAAAAATGAATGCTCAGCAGAAGCTACGATTACTGAAGTTCCCGATACTGTTCTTTACGATAGTTCTAGTGTAATTATAGAACAATATAAATTCTGTGATTCATCTGCCGAATACTTGTTTTATACTATTGAAAACGGTGGACATACTTGGCCTGGAGGCCCTCCTTCTCCACCTGCTTTGGCATTTTTAGGGAATGTAAATCAAGATATAAATGCCAGTTCTGAGATTTGGAATTTCTTTTCTAAACATCAATTGCCTGATATTGAAAACTTACCAACGATAGAAGATTTTTATTTGATCGATGCAAAAGCTGATGTAGAACTGATGCCTTTGTATGATTATGCGACTATAAATCTTGCCACTTTAGAAAGTGATAAATTAAGCATAGTAGCTGAAACTACAGATAAGATTGGCAGTGTAAAATTAGAATTGGCAGGCCCTATCGATTTTAAGCGAATTGAAAGCTACGCTCCTTATGCACTTTTTGGAGATGTAAACGGCAACTATAAAGGAGAAAAACTACCAAAAGGAACATATACCTTAAAAGCAACTCCTTACGACGAACCAACAGCAAAAGGGATTTCAGGATTAAGAAAATACCTGACATTTTATATAGAAAACGACACGATAATCACTGGCTTTGAATTGATTGACTCGCAGTCAGATACAGTTTTAATGGCCGTGAATGATGGAGATGTGATTGATCTATCAAACACTGGCAATCAACTGAATATAAAAGCAAACATCTACCCTCAAAAAGTTGGCAGTGTAAAGTTCGAATTTGATGGAATTGCTAAAATCGAAAATGTAATGCCTTATGCACTGTTTGGTGATACAAATGCAGATTATTTGGGTAAAGAAATAGCAGTAGGCAGTCACACATTATCTGCTATGGCTTACACAAAACCACAAGCTAAAGGAGATTTAGTTGCTTCTTACGCCATTTCATTTGAAGTAATTGAAGGAAGTTCTTACAAAAAGATAAGTAATAGGCTCTATCAAAATGAGCCAAACCCTTCAACTGGTTCAACTTCAATTAGAGCATTTATTAAAGAAGATATAATCACAGCCAAATTACTTATTATAGATAATATGGGTGAATTGGTGAAAGAAATAGAAATCAAAAACAGAGGAGAAATCACGATTAATCCTCAATTAAACAATTTGAAAAAAGGCATTTACATCTATAAGTTAATCACGAGTGATTCAAGCTCTGATGTAAAAAGATTGATGATAATTGATTGATTTAATTTACAATAGTAAGTTTTTACAGGTCAGTAAATTTTTTACTTTCCTGTTTCTTTTTTTTAATTCTCTAAAACAAAAATTATTGAAGATGGCATATTAGCCTCTGGAAAACTCGGTTCAATTAAATCTATCAATTTTAAACCACAGTTTTTGAACATAGAAACCCAACTAGAAAGTGTTCTAGAATACCAAGAATGCGGAGAAACAAAATTACCCTTTAGACCTTTCCAAGAATCGTCTACCCATTGATTTTTATAAACACCTGTTACTGTTGCAAAACTAAATGGATGCAATGTTTGGATAAAAATCTGTCCATCGGGTTTTAAACTATGTTTTATCTGATTCAGTAAAGCTGCTGTTTCTTCATCTTTGTAAAGACAAAAATTGAGCACGATACCATCATATGGAGCTTCGGGTATAGCTTTCCCATTTATAATCTCTTCAAAAGTGAGGTGATAGAAAGCGTTCTCACTTTTAGATTTTGCATGTTTAACCAATTCTTCTGTACCATCTACACCAACTGCTGTTTTTTGCCCATTTTGAGATATTGCTCTTGTAAGCCAGCCTTCACCACAACCTAAGTCAAGAAACTTCTGTCCTTTTGCGGCTAACACAGTTTCCGTAATGGCTTTATTCGTTACTTTGCGAGATTCAATACCTTGCGTGTCCAACACTTTAATCCACTCCCGTGCATTGAGTTGCCATGAGTTTAAAACTTCATTGTCTGTTGCCATTTTGTATGCGTGATTAGTTGAATAAAAAAAGTGCCTCGAATACATACAATTAGTTAAACTGTTAGCATCAAGGCACCGGTCTGATAGTTAAGAACTTAATTGTTTTACAATTGAAATGTAAAACAAAGTTTTTTAGATAGCTGGATCAGCAGGAGTATTATTGTTATTATTTCTCTCTCTTGACGGATACGGATAAAAGTTTCTGTTTCTTTCATCAGTTAAAACCAGTGGCTGTGTACTTGGTTCAGGTCTATCGAATCTTCTACTATCCTCTAGACTCATTCCATTAAGATAAAGCTCTATACGTCTATTTTTGTAGATTTCTAAAAGCAATGCCTCTTCTGAAACTGTTCCACTGTACTCACCTAAACTAGCGTTTACACCAGTAGGATCATCAGTCTTTGTTAAAAGAGAATTTAAAGCCTCAACTGAAGCATTTAAATCAGGAGAACCTTTTCTGATGTTTGCTTCGGCAATAATTAACAACATTTCTCCTGGTTGATAAACAGGAATCAAATCTGTAGCTGATTGGTAAAAACCGGTTAATTCTTCGTATTCAAATCCATTTTCGTTTGCAGTATCTAATGGACTTAAGAAGAAATCTGTTCTAGCATCTGCAGCATCAATCTCAAATGAAGCAGGTAAACCAAAGTTGTCTGCAGGCTTGCAACGAGCAAGATCTACAAATCTAGACCACAATGGATTTTGGTTTTGAGAATCATAAGCAAAATAAGAAGCAGAAGATAAATCTACTGTATTTGCCGCTGTAATTGCTGCATCATATTGACCAGCGAATAAATTGTATCTAGCAAGGTATGCATTAATACAGTTCACTAAGTCTACATTTCCTAATAAAACATCACTATCGAAACCTGAATCAACAGAACCTCCAAGTAGTGAAGAAGCTTGCTCTAATAGATCAATAGCTGTTTCGAAACCTTCAGTTCTGCTTACAAAAGCAGCATCGTTACTTTGGCTTGTTTCAACCACAACTTGCTCGAAGTTTTGTGCTAATGAACCAATGCTTATTGCTTTAAAGAAATAAGCATAAGCCAACATGGTGTTTTTAGTAGCTTCTTCTAAAGAAACACTCTCAGCACCAGACTCTAGCTGGTTACACATTTCTACTACTCTTAACAATGTTGCCCAAATTCCACTTACATTCGAGTTGTCATTCGGTAAAGTACTTCCACCTTCTTCTAGCTCTAAAAGGTTGATGTAAGTAGTAGTTCTTACTAAGGCTCTAGTAGTCATTGCAGGAGTTTCAGCAATGTATAATACTCCAGTAGTAGAATACAATTGTTTAATACCTACACTCAATGAAATTAGACCTGCACGGCTACTTAAAATCTGTTCGTCTGTTGGTGCATTCGGGTTTGCAAAATCTGTTTCACATGATGAAAATAACATCATAGAAAGCACCAAAAAAGATGTATATATATTTATAAGTTTCTTCATTTGAATATTCTTTTTAGGTTTAGAAAGTGACATTTACACCAAATTGATATGTTCTTGGAATAGGCACACCAGCAAAATCAAAACCTCTTACACCATTGCTCTGACCAGTAGTGTTAATCTCTGGATCCCAAGAAGTGTAGTTGTCAAATGATAGTAAGTTACGACCCACTAATGTGAACTTAACAGTTTCGATAATGTCTGACTTTGGATTGATGTAGTAACTCAATGCTACTTCTCTCAATTTCACAAAAGAACCATCAGTAATAAACTCTTCATAAATGCTATAAGTCGCTCTGCTGAATCCTTTTGGTAAATCGCCATTTAGTTCAGCTTCTGAAGAAGTACCACCGCCAAAACGGTTAATTACCCTTTTGTTCCAGTCGAATACATCGTAACCTTGAACAGCGTCAAACTGCACTCTTAAACCTAATTTTTTGTAGCTAAACTCATTGATTAATGAACCGAACCAATCTGGATTTGGATCACCTAGAATTTTAGAAGTTGAACCGTCTTCAGTAGTACCTCTGTAAGGAAGACCATCAGTTCCGTATAACATGTTTCCAGCTTCGTCGCGTGCATAGAAACCTCCTCTAAATACACCTAGTGACTGGCCAGGAACTACGTAACTTGCTGAGAAACTTCTTGGTAATGTAATTGACTCACCTACAACTTTAGTAACTGTGTTATCATTTGAAGAATAAGTTGCGGTTAAATCCCAATTAAAATCTTTTGTTTTAACTACTGATGCTCTTACTAAAAGCTCAATACCTTTGTTCGTTAGAGCACCTACGTTTTCGTATCTAGTAGTATATCCAGAAGAAGAAGCTAATTCTCTTTCAAGTAAAAGGTCTTCTACATCTTGGTTGTAGTATGTTAGCTCGAAACCTAATCTGTCGTTTAGTAAACCTACATCAA
>PBYL01000374.1 GCA_002729595.1 Thalassovita sp.
AAAACAAAGGAATTAGAGAGCATTTAATAAGCAAAACTAATTACAAACCTGAAGATATTCCACCCGAAGATAAACTCTCTCAAAAAGGCTTAAAACAGCAAAAAAAGGAAGGCGGAAAATTAGAAGAATAGTCTTTTTAGTTCGAACAAAAACTGCAAGAAACAAGAATTATTCACACCAAATAGTATTATATTTTATGTAATATAATTAGCAGTTCACTCCGTTTTTTAATATTATTTATAATAATTAATATTACATATAGATATAATTTTTGGTATTATTTTAATCAATTGATATTGAAATTTATATTATTTAACATATATTTGTATCATTAAATATAATATTTTTTATGACAGATATATTACATGTATATAATAGTAAAGGAGGCGTTGGTAAGAGCTCTTTATCTTGGGTAATTGGAACTACACTCGCTAAACATTTAGAAGCTGCGGAGTCATCGGAAAAAGTGTTAATTATCGACCTCGATATTCAGAAAAATATTTCTACTTGCCTTGTTAAAAATCCAGATGAAATTGAGTACTCACTCTCAGATATTTTCATCAATGGAACAGCGCCAGAAAAAGCCATTGTAAACGTATCAGACAATCTCGATTTGTTGCCATCTGAAGGAGACCTAGATTCTGTAACAAATTACCTTTCGACCATTACCATGGGCAGGGAGTTTCAGTTTAAAGAAAAACTAGAGAGCTTTCTAAAAGAAAATTACAGGATTGTTGTAATCGATTATCCACCTAACATCAACTTGCTTACCTTGAATGCACTCATCGTTTCAGAAGAGGCTTGCCATGTAGTGGTTCCGGTAGAGCTTTCTTTCCTATCGTTGGCGGGAGCAGTACAGGTAGAAGAGCAGTTGAATAAGATTAGAAAGTACAATCTGAACAGAAACATAGGTATCGATTATGTTTGCATTGTGAAAGACAACATTTCTAGGTCGAATCACGCAAAAATTTCTCAAAGTGAGATAGAAGGTCGTTTTCAAGAAAAAATCCTTAAAAACACCTTAAAACAGTCCATTGATATACCGAATGCGATGGTTTCTAAATCGACTAACCTCTGGGATTACGATCCAGATACAAAGGCTGGCGATTTTGTGAATGAGCTAGTAGTGGAGTTATGGCAGAAAATGAATGCCAATTCGTAAAATTTTAAGTGATTGCAAAATGAAAAAACAAGATAATAAAGACAAGTTAAAAGAGAGTTTTTCAATTTTTCAGAAACAACAGCCTGCGGCTATGGAAAAAGAAGAACCGCAAGAAAAGAAAACTACTACAGAAAGCAGTGCCACAAAAGACAAAGTAGAGGAGCCGGTAAAGAAGGCAGAAAAGAAAAAACCAGCCAGTAATTTGAAAGACCTCTTTGGTGGAGATGAAAATAAAGGCTATTCAGCAGTTCAGGTGAAAAAGCTTTATCTCGAAAAAGTGGAAGAGTTGGCGAAAGAACATAAAACTACCAAAACGCGAGTGGTAAATATCATCATCGAGAATTTTTTGAAAGAGAATGGGATTATCTGAGGCATCAAGATTTTGGATAGCCAGAAAATGATATTATAAATATGTAATAAAAATATTATATATTATCAATATTAAATATTCGTAATTTATAATATTAGATATTATTATTGATATTTAGTATTTGTATTATATGACAACAAATATTTTAATAATAAAAAAAAAATTATAATATAAATCATTATATAAAGTGCAATAAAAATATTGCTTTTAATATCATGTATAATAAAAACTATAATGTTTTATATTTTAAAATGTAGATAATAAAAGTAATATAATTTGTGATTAGGCAAAGTCCCAATTTGAGCAATTATACATTTTCACCCAATTGTATAAAGCTCTTTACTTTCTTCTTTGCCTCTTAGGTTAAATTCACCTAATATTTTAAACTGTTGCTTATTATCTGGCTTTAGAATTTTGGCAAGGTCAGATGAAAGTAACAAGTCTGTATTTAAGCTGTTACATAAACCTTGGATTCTAGCTGTTGCATTAAGTACGTCTCCGGTAAATAGAATTTCCTTTTTAATTACACCAATTTCGCCAGCAGTAACTTTACCTAAATGGATGCCCGCTTTAAAAGTGGGTACAATTCCAAAAGTCGCTTTATACCAATTACTCTTTTGCAACAAAGCATCTCGCATGGCAAAAAAACAATCTATACAGCGATTGTTTAGCTTTGGTGACGAAAGTCTCCAAGAAACAATAATCTCATCACCCACATACTGATAAATTTCTCCTTCGAAGTCGATAATAGGTTCGGCAATGTCGGCATAGTAGCTTTTGAGTAATTTGAAGTATTCTACATGCCCAAGCTTTTCGGCAATACTGGTTGAAGACTTCATATCTAAGAACATAAAAATTCTTTCTTCTTCGATAGGGGAGTGGTACTTACCGGTAAAGAATTTCATTAACACACCTTGACCGATATATTCACTAATCTCACTATAAAACAAAGAAACCATTAATGAAGCTGTGAGCTGCAATACTGTACTCAGATGCGTAATACTGATAAAGTAATCCAAGTATTTATCCCAAACGCGAGGATCGAATAAACCAGCTTTAATTTCTAGACTGGCAGCAATGGGAAAAGTAATGAGCACCACAAAGAAGAATATCAGTGTGTAAATGAAAAACTTGGAGCATATTTTAACAATGAATGTTTTATTGCTGAAAACATTTTCCAAATACTTTATCTCGATAAAACCAATAAAAAGCCCCACACAGGTAATTGCCAAACTCGACATAATAAAAATCTGCGTGTCCATTTGAATGGCGGTAGTTGGCAATTGATTAAAACTATCGGTAGCTGCCAACTCTACGATCAGAAAAATCCATCCGGAAAGTAGCCAAATTACTCCAAAGGGAATAATTCTATTGATGTCTCTCTTAGTTTTTGGTCTTATCATTTTTCTATTTACGCTCACTCAAATATAGATGGATTGTGATAAAGATACAGTGCCATTCTCTCAATTACTTTTTTAAAAAGTGGCTAATTTTTCATTAATCGATCTTTTCTTCTTCCAAAATTCAATCAAATAACAAAATTATGGCATAAAACAATGCACGCCCGTTGCAGGCGCTTTATGCTAATTATATATTTAGTTACTGTTTTTAAATATCAAATAACTTACTATTAAATTGAAAAAACTAACTAGCACTCGTAGCTTCTACGAACACACACTATCTCGGCAAAATGCAGGCACCCTACTGCAAAAAATGCCCTATTTCTTTTATGTAATCGCCCATCCGTTTTTGAAATCAGAATTAAAAATTCACCTTTTTAAGTCTATCCGTCATCCTCTTCTGGCACTTAATATCCAGTCAAAATTTCCCAAACCATTACTTAATCAACTATGCGATTATTTTTTACTATTAAACATTTCTCTATGAAAATTCTAGCACATCAAACATCACTTTTAGCATTAATTGTTTGTTTGCTGTTTTATGCAAACAGCGACGTAAGTGCTCAACTTATTGAAAAAGGTAAAGTAAGCAAGGAGTTATTAAATTTAACTACGCAGAATGCATCACAACGAATTAGAAAATCCACTTCGGTAGACAAATTTGAATCGAGTTTAGATTTGCAGGTTTATGATGGTTATGTTGTATTTGATGCCATCGCTAAAGAAAATACGGAAACCCTCAAAGCAGAGCTAGCGGCAAAAGGCTGTAAAAAACTCACTTCTTTTGGAGGTTTAGTAAGTGGTTTAATGCCAGTAGATAAAATCTCTGAAATGCAGGCAGTTGAATCGCTCAAATTAATAAAAGCTGCCTATAAGCCACATACCAATATTGGTTCAGTTACCAGTCAGGGTGATGTTGCCCAACTTTCAGACGAAGCAAGAAGTCTATTTAGTGTAAATGGAGCAGGTGTAAAAGTAGGCGTACTTTCTGATAGTTACGATAACCTTGCAGGAGCGGCAGATGGTATTGCTTCTGGAGATTTACCCGGAGCGGCTAACCCAAATGGTTTTACAAGCGAAGTAGATGTATTATTAGATTTACCAAGTGGTGGCAGCGACGAAGGTCGTGCTATGTGTGAGCTTGTTCATGATGTGGCTCCGGGAGCCGAACTCGCTTTCTATTCGGCTTTTTATGGTCAAGCAGATTTTGCTAATGGAATATTAGATTTAGCAGCAGATGCAAACTGCGATGTAATCGTAGATGATATAATCTACTATGCCGAACCCATGTTTCAAGATGGTGTAATTGGGCAGGCAACCGATATTGTAAAAAGTCAAGGAGTCACTTACTTTTCATCTGCAGGAAACCAATGGGACGATTCTTACGAAGCACCATTTAGAGATGGAGGAACCTATTTACTAAGTGATTTTAGTGGTATCCCACTTGGAAATTACATAATGCACGATTTTGATCCGGGAGAAGCTGTAGATATTTTTCAAGAAATTGAGTTCCCAGCAAATGGAGGTTCTTTATTTTTAACAATGCAATGGGATGAACCTGCTGCTTCAGTATGTGAAGGATGTCCAGGTGCAACCTCCGATTTGGATTTATTCTTAGTACTAGCAGAAGATACCTCTGCTGTTTATTTCAATTTATCTGGTGTTGATTTTAATATTGGAGCAGATCCAGTTGAGCTGATGGGTATTTCAGCAGGAGGAGCAGTTACTGCCTACCTAGCTATAGGAAAAGTGGCAGATGGTTCTCCAAACCCATCAACAATTAAATATGTCAGTTTTGATAATTATCTGTTTAACGAATACCTACCAGTAGGTTCAACGGCTTATGGTCATTCAAATGCAAATGGTGCCATTTCAGTAGGAGGTGTTAGGTATGATAGAACACCTGAATATGGATTAAACCCACCAGTAAGAGAAGTATTCTCATCTTCAGGAGGTGTACCAACATTGTTTGATATAGCAGGTAATCCGATAAACGAGTTAAGATTAAAGCCAGAAATTTCTGCTGTACAAGGAGGTAATACTACTTTCTTCGGTTTTGAATATGAAGGTGATGGATTTCCTAACTTTTTTGGGACATCTGCTTCTGCCCCTCATGCTGCGGCTGTGGCAGCACTAATGCTCGAAGCCAGTAGAAACACCCTTACACCAGATGAGATTGAAGAGGCTATGACTTCCACTGCAATTGATATGGATCCTACGAAATCAACCACTGTTCCTCCCGGTACCGATCCAAAATTCGATTTTGATACTGGTTATGGTTATTTAACTGCTACAAATGCCATTGCAGAAATATTACCTGTACCAAGTGTATTGAGTCTTTGGGTAACAGATGCCAAAACAGGAGAAGTAATTAGTAAATTAGAAGAAGGTGATGAGATTGATTTAGCTTTTCTAGAAAACCCAATCAACATTGTGGCTGAAGCCGTAAGTGGAGATGGTAAACTGGAAAGTGTAAAACTGCAACTTACTGGTAAAGATTATGAAAGAACAGTTCAAAACAGAGAACCATATGCTTTGTTTGGTAGAAACAGGTGGTATCCTAAAGTGGGAGATTATAGTTTAG
The DNA here is from genome assembly GCA_002729595.1 of Thalassovita sp. Lineage (GTDB taxonomy): Bacteria > Bacteroidota > Bacteroidia > Cytophagales > Flammeovirgaceae > Chondrinema. The sequence goes on from PBYL01000374.1 coordinate 5,517, forward strand.
AGGCAACTCCATACTCTAAGAAAAATGCTAGAGGTAGAAAAGGCATCGCACTTTCAATTGATTTCTCAGTAATCAACTCTGGTAAAGTGGAGCAATATGTAGTTGTAAATGCTGAAACTAATGAAGATATCATGGTTCTTGGCGATACGCTAAACTTAGCCGCTTTAGGCACCAAAAAAATCAACATTAGAGCTGAACTAAATACAGAAAATGCCGAAAAAGTAATTATGATACTTTCAGGCAGACAGTTTAGATACTCACAAAGTATAAAGCCACCGTTTACGCTTTTCCCATCACATCATGGCAATTATTTCCCTTGGGTTCCATATCCAAGAGAGGGAAGCTATAAGATTACTTCAGTGGTACATGCTTACCGAAATGGACATGGCTATGCAGGTGAAAAAACAGAGTTTGAATTTGTAGTGATAGATGAGGAAGTTACAAGCCCAAGTGCTAGATATATTAGTCAAGCAGGAGATGAATCTGAAATTGTTCAAGACAATGCCATTGCAGTTTATCCGACAGTAAGTACAGGTTTGGTAAATATTTCTTTGCAACTAGCAACAGAAGAAAACCAATTGCCAGTACAGTTGCGAGTTTATAACGGAGTGGGTAAAGAGATGCTAGTAATGCCAGACATTAAAGAGTCAGACATACAACTCGATTTAAGCACTTTTAACCGAGGCATGTATTTCTTAAAAGCAGCAGTGGGAGATAAGTTTTACACACAAAAATTTATATTGGAGTAAATAGAGAATTACGATTAGTACAAGCAGGTTTTACATTATGTAAAGCCTGTTTTTTTATACAGTTATTGAGTATAAAATTTCAAATAGAAGCAGTGAAATCAGGTTATAATCGTAAAAAACTAAAATGACGAGCAAGGTTACTTATTACACTTCTGAAGATGCACTCACCATTAAAATTGAGCCGACCACCAGACCGATAATTAGATTTGGATTTATAGCTGACGTTCTTTTTAGACTAGCTCTTTTCGCATTTACAGTGTATAGCTTTATTTATAGGCTAAAATGGTATAAACCTGAAGTATCGTCTATCATTATTCTGGTTCTAATAGCAAGCTTTGCAGTTCTAATAATATTCTTTTTTGTGAAAAGACTGATGAATTTTTTTGAAACAGAAATATTGATTGTCACTCCGGAAAAAATAGAAATAATTACAAAAGCTTTAATTTGGCAAAAAGGCAAAAGCTATAGAGTCAAAGACATTTCTCACTTGAGTTACTTAGGTGATGAAGAGTTAATAAATTATTCATCAGAAGCATTAAAGCATCAAACAGGTTTATATCAAACCGCGAATGAACGTGAGCTCGATACTGAAGAAGGAAGCATTTCATTTTTCTATAATGGTTATACAGTCCGATTTGCTAAAAATGTATATTTAGAAGAAGGTGAAAATATGGTAGAGGTTATAAAGGAGTTTTGTAGTAACTTGGAAGTTAAAAGTGATTTTGATGAAGTGTAGATTAGGTATATATCTTGTATTGATTTTATCATTTTTAATTAGTTGCCAACCAGATAAACAATCAAATTCTTTAAAAGGTGAATGGTTTCTTTTTTACAATGAAGAGGATTATAATTCTTTTTTAAAAGATAGCTCAGCTTATAATGAGATAATTGAGATTTATAAGGACAGTCTGGAATGGAAAGGAGGTTTGTTTTTTCACGATCTCGATAAATTTCAAGGTCAGTTTGCTAATTATAAAATCCTAGAAGATTCAATCACTTTTACAAATAATTATGATTTGTCAGGCACACATCAAATTATTTTTAATGGTGATGAGGCTTTCAAAATAAAGGGAGAAAATTTTGATCTTTATTTTTACAAGAAAGACAGTTTGATAAATCGTCCACTTAATAAAATTGAAAAATTCTATTTCAAGAAAACTATTTATGATGATGCTATTCAAAAAGAAAAAGAGTTTGTTAAACTCCATCTAAGGAATAATAGAGAAGTTTATTTTTCTACAAACCTCTCAACTGAATTGAATGTCTATTATGCTGGTAAACTTCCACAAGATTATTATGATTACCTGCTTAATCAGTTTGGTAAAGTAGATTTCAATCAGATTTTAAAATCAGAAAAAGCATCATTTAGTCATCTTGATTCTACTTATATTGAAATTCAATTTAGTAATGAAACTATTGCTTTTTGTCCGGAAGAACTGATTAATCCCACAAATGATTTTAGAGATGCAATACAGGCTTTAAAAAATGTATATCTATTGAAATCGTATTCAAAAATTGATTCTATCAAATATGCCAAATTAACACAGTCAGAATAGATTAGCTTCAACATTTTTAATTTAATTCTTTAAGAAGTTAAAAATAAAAATTATATGCAATCTTCATTTATACATCAGCTCAGTTATATGGAGCAGTCAAGAGAAAGAAATTTACAATTCGATTTTTTTAGAAATAATGGTCAAGTACTCTTTCAAGTTTTTAAGCAATCAGATGTGAAAAAATGGGAAGTGAAATTTGATCTTGATGATGGTAAAGGATTTATTATTATAATGATTTTTAATCGATCTAAGATCGATAATACTTCTGTTTTTGATATTTTTCAAAAAAATGCAATTTTTAAGCATTTTCATAAAATAGATTTTTATAAGCAGAATACTTATTACATGAATTTTCCATCATCTAGTGAATTATTCGAACTAAACAAAGTTATTAATAATCTAATTAATGAAATTTTTGAGATTGATGATTTAGGATATTACTATACAATGAATGCTTACTAAATTTCAACCTTTACCCCAAAAGTGATATATTTTGACAGAAAAGTGCTATTTATAAGTATCTTATAATCAATCTGTTACAAACCTTATATAAAGTAACAATTACAAGAAATATTGTGCAAAATATGCTTTATAGCTCGCACAATCGATATTTTCGGTTTTTTCTGATATTTAAGAATTTGATTCCCAATTTTTTCCGGTTTACCATGTTAATTCAGATAATTAAACAAATGTAAATGGAAACAAAATCACAAGAACTTATCGAATTAGCAGGTAAAATAGATGCTATTTGGGTATTAATTGCAGCAGCTTTGGTTTTTTTAATGCAAGCTGGCTTTAAATGCCTAGAGGTCGGATTAGTGAGAAAAAAGCACATTGAAGCTGTTGCCATGAAAAATGTTATAGACTGGGCTGTGGCTAGTTTAATATTTTTAGTGTTTGGTTTTGGGCTTATGTTTGGCAAAGATAGTGTCGGAGTGATTGGCTCTAACCTGTTTTTTCTGTCAAACCTAGAGAGTGTAGAAGATGGCAATAGTTTAGGTATTATCTTTTTTATGTTTCAATTGGCATTTGCCGGTACTGCACTTACAATTGTATCAGGCGCTATGTCTGAGCGAACAGGTTTTGTACCATATCTAGTTGCATCGGTTCTTATAGCATTATTAATTTACCCAGTGTTTGGCCATTGGGCTTGGGGTAATTTGTTTTTTGCCGATAACAAAAGTTGGTTAGCAGATTTAGGTTTTATAGATTTTGCAGGTTCTACAGTGGTTCATTCGGTAGGAGCTTGGGTGTCTCTGGCAGGTTTGTCTTTGCTAGGTCCTAGAATCGGCAGATATAACTTAGATGGTTCTCCTCGAGATATCAAAGCCTTTAATATTCCATACGCTGCCTTAGGTTTGTTTATGCTCTGGTTAGGTTGGTGGGGTTTCAATGGAGGTAGTACCCTAGCATTTGATAGCAGTGTGGGTTTAATCATACTTAACACAAACATTGCAGGGGCAACAGGAGCCATTGTTGCATATTTCCATTGCAAATTGTTCCAGAATAAAGTCGGAATCTACGAAAAACTAATTGGTGGTGCTTTAGGTGGTTTGGTCGCAATTACGGCTTCACCTCACATCCAAACACCGTTCACATCAATGGTAATTGGTATTTTAGCCGGAGTAGTTCATAATTATGGATTTGAGTATTTAGTAAAGAAAAGAATTGATGACGCTGTAGGCGCAATACCTGTTCATGGGTTTTGTGGCGTGTTGGGTACTTTGCTAGTTGTAATTTCTCCCGAAATTTTATTTACAGATGGTGCTTTCAATTTTATGGGAGTAATCACGCAATTAGGTGTACAGGCTTTAGGTGTTGCCATCTGTTTTGGTTGGGCATTTAGTGTGGGCTTACTCATGTTTTACACCTTAAAGAAAACAGTTGGGCTAAGAGTTTCTCCTGATGAAGAAAGAGAAGGAATTACTTTGTTCCCTAAAATAAAAGAAAAAGATGAACAAATTGATGAAGACGAACTCAAGAAATTACTAAGTGAATTTTAATGGCCTGTAAAACAAAACATAATGGTAGAAAACATCAATATCGCTCAGGTATCAATTTGCAGTTCAGAAACAAATTTTGATCTTGTTACACTGCATCAGTTTTTGAAGATACCTTCTTTAAAGCGCAACGAACTTATTATGCAGCAGAAGGTGGAATTTATAGATATAGAAGGGGGGAAGATTAACTTAATGGATGGTTTAAGAGCCATTACAAGCTTAATAAAAAAATTAAGAGAAGAAGGTTCTTACTCAGATTACATAAAGAACCAATAAGCACAAAATGGTAAGTTTGATTTCGAAAACTTACCATTTTTTCTTTTTAACAATAAGCACCTCAAACACCACAGGATAAGACTTTGATTTTTTAGCAAGAAATTACTTAGCTTTAAATAGTAACACTTTATTATGAAGATGAAAACTACTTTAAACGCTATTATTTTTTTGTGTCTAAACTTATTCATTAGTTGCAGCTCTGAGCAGCAAGGCCAATCGCAGGTTAAGATTAAAGAAGAACCTACCTTAAAAGAAAATTGGTGGCAAATTGCTGCGGTTCCAGATTTAGGTGAATATAATAATGATAAAATGGAACCAGTCGATTTTGCTATTTGGCAAGCAGCAGACAGCTCATGGCAATTGGTTTCTTGTATTAGATATTGTGGTGAAAATGGAGATTTCCGCGTTTTACATCGTTGGGAAGGCCAAGAGCTTACAGACACATTATGGCGACCCAAAGGAATTTTTATGATGGCAGATTCTACCCTTGGCGAAGAACATGGTTGGATTCAGGCTCCTTATGTGGTTCAACAAAACAATGTATACAAGTTTTTTTATGGTGGAGGTGGGCAAATCTGTTTGGCTGAAAGTACAGATGGGAAAAACTTTCAAAGGCAAATACAGGCAAACGGCAAGACAAGCATTTTTGAAGGTGAAGAATATGATCGTGCCAGAGATATAATGATTATGAACTACAATAATGAGTATTATGGCTATTATACTGGTAGTATTATAAACAGTTGGCCAGAAGATACAAAAGGTGCTGTATTTTGTAGAAAATCGAAAGATTTAAAACAATGGGGAGCAGAATCGAAGGTATCAGAAACAGAAGAAAATGTAATTGACTTTTTATCTTCAGAATGCCCACAGGTTATTCATAGAAATGGATTTTTCTATCTCTTTAAAACACAGGAATATAAACCTGGAGAGCAAAGAACTACTGTCTTTCGTTCAGATAATCCACTTAATTTTGGTGTAGGTACCGATAGCCTAAAAGTTAAAACATTGGCAGTCTCGGCACCAGAATTATTTACTTATAATGGGAAGCATTATATGGCGGCACTTATGCCAGATTTAAAAGGAATTAGAATTTCTGAATTAAATTGGGTGGAGAATGATGGAATCAATTGAGAGTAATAACTTGGTGATTCTGTATTCGGTTCAGTTACAGAAAAACTTATTGTTACCAAGTGAGCCTTTAGAAGTGGTGTTAAAACCTTGGTTGGTAGATAGAAGTTGGCAACCTACAGGTAACTATTATATAGAAATATCAATTGTAAACAGTGCTTATGAAGAGGTGAAATACTGTTCGGCTTTTAAGTTAGAGAAAATACATACACACCATTTTACAGTAAGTACAAATGAGTTTGGTAACCATGCGAATTACTTTCTGCTATATATCTTAAAAAATGAGTTTAATGAAGTATTGGTGAGCATCAGCAAAGAATTCATCATTTCAAAAGAAATTAAATCTGAATTAGCAGTTTTTGAAAAATCCTATCAAGAACTTCGAAATCCAAATAATACCAATAAGTCAGCAGTACAATTAGCGATTGAGACAGTAGATTTTATAGCCGATATGTATCTACCTGCTTTAGCTAAAAGCTTTAAAGAAACCGAAATTACAGGGCCGAAAGTACCTTTAGCTTTGCAGGCTACCAAGTATACATCTTGTTCTCAAATTCCTAGTATTAATGAAATAGAAGAAAGACTTCAGTTTGCAAAGCAATTAATTAGTGAAATAGTAGAAGAAGAAGTAAAATCAATATTCAAAGGAGAAGTACAAATAGCAATTCGTACTACTAAAGTTAGGTTTCTGCAATGCTTGATCTATTTGCCAGAAAACTTTAAACATACTGGTAATTATGGTTTGTTAGTTGGCTTGCATGGAGCCAGTATGGATGGTAAAGGTTTTATGGAATCTTTTGATGATGATTCCGAAAATCAGCTAAAAGTCTTTGCTAAAAAACATCAATACATCATTGCTTTACCTTTTACCAATGAGCCGCTTACGATGTACAATCAGCAAGAATGTGAAGAAATAATGAATTTTATTGAGAGATTAATTGCCATTTTTAGCGCAATAGATAAAGGAAAGGTAATGTTGATGGGACATTCTATGGGCTGTTTAGGAGCTTGGAAATTAGGGCTTCAACATGCAAACACCTTTGGAAAAGTTATTCTTATTTCTGGTTTGGTAGATACTTCATTGCTATCAGGAAATGCGAATCACATTTCGCTTATTCATGTTATTGGAGAAAATGATGAAGTGGTTTCTGTGCCATTACTTAAAGAACAAGACAGGTATTTTGCAGAAAATTTAACCAACTATCAATCATTTATCTTTCCAGAAGAGTACCATACAAGTGTGCTGAAAAATTTTAATGATTGCTTTAAATAATAAAAATCATTACCTTGAAAAGGTATCATCTGGGCAATTTGAGTGCAGATTTTTCATAATTGAACTAAAAAAACGCAACCAAGCTTTAGAAATACAGTATTATAAGTCATGGTTAATTTTTTATACTATGAAAAGATATTTTTCTCTGATATTGATTATAGGATTAAGTGCATTAGGAGCTTTTGCACAAAAAGATTATCAAAAAAATGATCATGTAAGTTTGGAAGTGAACTCCCGAAACAATGATTATGTAATCGATTACCAATTCAAAGATCATTGGGGTAATATGCAAAATTTTCACCTCCAATATAACAAAGCACAAACGGACAGAATGGTAAATAGATTCGGAATTCCGATGTCTATGTTCGACAGATATTTAGTAACACAAGAGAATGTTAGAAAGAGAGAAAGAATTTTAAAGGAGGGATTTTTTAAGAAAGAAGGAAGTGTGTTGAACATAGATTACAGTGCTGTGGTGAATTACTATTCTCCTATCGTTTGCCAACCTATAGCGAATTTGATTGTCGATAGGCTAGAAGCTTTAGGTAAAGACAGTAGAAAAAATAGGATTGAGCTTGCCATGAAATTCGTGCAAGATATTCCTTATGGAGTGCCTGATAACGATAAGGATAATATTTACAGAGGTGGGTTACATGTACCATCAGAAATATTCTTAAAAGGTTATGGAGACTGCGATTCTAAGTCTCTATTATTTACAGGTATACTTTCTTATTTGATCAATCCAGATGATGTGATTTTGTTTCGTTTGCCTGACCATGTAGCACCATTTGTTAGGGGGAATGTTACTAGCGGAAGCAGTTATTTAAATTTAAAGGGAAAGACCTATTTAATTGCAGAAACTGCTGGACCGGGCAGACCTAATCTTGGGATTAGTAGAGAGAATCAAAAAATAACTGGTGAGGTACACGAAATCACCTTCAACCCTAATATGTTTTATAGCTCAAGCGAATTGTCTGCTTTTAAAAATATAAGTAAGAGTAATAGTTTTGTAGCTACCACAGAGAAAGGGGTATATAAACTATTCTTTGTAAACAACACAAAAGAAGATATTTATGTGCTTTTGTATGTACAAGATAAAAGTGAAGAATGGGAAACCAAGGCTTGGTACAAACTAAAGCCAGGAGAAAAAGCCTATTTGGCAGATACTCCTAACACTTCGTTTTACTATTATGCAACCAGTAAATCAAAATCTTATTACTGGGGTGGACACGACCATTTTATCAAATTCGATAATGAAAAATACGGTCTAAAGAAAAATACGATCCACGAGAATGAGTTTGTGGATTTTACTTTGCATTTGGGCTAATAAAAAAACTCCCCTTTCAAAATTCAATAAGAACTGTGAAAGGGGAGTGTAGTTAAATACTTATCTGAGGGTGTAAGTTATAAATTAGGCAATACCAATAAAGGTACACGGGTTTTTAATGTCATTTCTCGGGTAACGCTACCTTTCATGATAGATTCTAAGAAACCTGCTTTGTGAGGAACCATTACCAAGAGGTCTGCATTAAATTCGTTTACCCCTTTTTCTATACCTTTAGAGATGTTTGAGCTTTCTACAAAATTGTAAGTATGCGCAACATCTTCCATTAAGTTATCTACATTAGAGATAAACTGGTTGTCTGCAAGTTCAGCTTCTTTCACTTTAGTTTCTACATGCAATACTTGAAGTTGTGCATTGTATTTTCGGGCAAGGTCTTTTAAAAGATCTAAATGATTGTCTTTTTCCAAATACTTATATTCACAAGCATAAAGTACTCTTTCAAGCTTTTTGTAAGGAACTTCATTTGGAACTACCAATACTGGGAATTTTAATCTGCGAACTGCTGCAGTGGTTGTATTACCAAATAATCTATATTCCATTAGGTTGGTTTCCATACCCATTACTACTAAATCAACAGTGTTAGTAGTGGCATAAGCTTCAAGCTCTTCTACTGTATTAGCCATTTTGCTGTACCAATTTACACTCAAGTTGTATTTTTGTGCAGTTTCATCAGCTAATTCTTGTAGGCGTATCTCGTTATTTTTAACCATCTGGTCAATTTTATCAGGAGACAATCTTGCATTACTTGCATGAATGTTCAAGTGATAAACATTGAACAGAACCAATTTGGCATTTATCACATTGGCTAACTCAGCAGCATAACTAAGTGCATTGCTGGCAGCATTTGAGTAATCGGTGGCAACTATAATTGTTTTCATGACGAATTTGTTTTGTATTATAAAGTAAGCATTTATTACATAATTCGCATATGACAACAATCAGCTTCCGTAATGATAATTATTGGAACTAAAGATTAATTAGGTGTTTCGTGAATGTTAAATCACCAAAATTTCAATAAAAAAGCACAAAAGTGGCTTAGAACCACCTTTGTGAAAACTTTTTAATTTTATTTAAACTCTACTTTAAAAACAGTAACCATTACATCCATTGCAGAGGCCTCTGGAGTTTGTATAAGAAGTTTGTCATCTTGAATAGACCAATCTACTTGCTTTTTATCTCCTACAACATATATTTTTGAGATGCTATTTCCGTCTAAACCATCTACTACATGTTTTACCTCAATGGTCGATTCAGGCTCTGGCATTCCCAAAGTATAGATAAACAGCGCTTTGCCATCTTTAGCTTTACTGAATCGATAATCGCTTTTTGAGTATTTAATGGTGGCAGATTGCCCACCAAAATGACCTTCTTCAAACGCTGCATCACCATAGCCATAAATAGAATAAGCACGCGTTTCGTAAACAGCTTCTTCATGCTTAAAAATCCAATCGCCGATTGCTCTCAGTACTTTTCTTTGTTCTGGATTGATTACTCCATCGGCAGTAGGAGAGATGTTTAGCAATACAATCCCTTTTTTACTCCATACATCTACCATGTTTCTAATAACCAAAGCAGGGTTTTTGTAAGTTTGACCTTTGGTGTAGCTCCAAGCTCCCTCGCTAATTGTAATATCTGTCATCCAATACTCGTCTGAAATATCAGTTTTTCCACCTTGTTCGATGTCTAGCAAGCTTACTGATTGTGGCAAATCTTCTTGTTTGTGAAAAACGATAGGTTCCTGATTTCTACTAATAGCGGTATTAAAATGATGAGCCACCATCTTTTGTTGATATTCCTCCGGAATTTGATCGAGCCATGAGTCGTACCACAAAATATCTGGCCCATATTCATCTACAATTTCATTTACCAAAGCGAGCCAATATTCATTAAAGTCGTCTTCTCCCATGTTGCCATACAGCTTGCTAAGTTTCGGATCAGTAGAAGAAGTTACATAATCTGGATGATAAGGATAATGGCTGTTCCAACCCGGATCAATATTGTTACCTGCCCAATTGCTTGTATCATTCGCATACTTTTGCCCAAGTCTCGCATGGTGTAGGGTAGCGATGGTTTTCATATCTCTCGCTTTTAAAGCTTTGAATAACTCACCAGTAATGTCTTTTTTTGGTCCCATATCGTAGGCATTCCATGGGTTTATTTTACTAGCCCACATAGCAAATCCATCGTGGTGTTGAGCGACAGGGCCTGCAAATTTTGCCCCTGTTTTCATGAATAAAGAAGCCCATTCTTCCGCATCAAAAAAAGTGGCTTTAAACATGGGTATAAAATCATGATAGTTAAATTTATCTATCGAACCATATGTTTCTTGGTGGTGCGTATAAATATTTCCTCCCCATTCATCGCCTCTGTTGGGCACATACATCCACCTTGGGTACCATTCCGTTTCAAAAGCTGGCACACTATAAACTCCCCAATGAAAATAGATGCCCAACTTTGCATCTTTAAACCATTCTGGTTGTGTTTCTATCTTGGAGAGCGACTCCCAATTTTCTTCAAAAGCAGGCTTTTCTTCTTTTTCTACCGGTTCGTTTTTCTTGCTGCAAGCGTTAATGCCAAAACATAGAATGGTAGCAAAAACATACGGAAGTATTTTGTTATAGTTCATAATTTACGATCTGAAATCCTTCTAAGGTCTAATTACAATTTTCTCTAAACTAATAAAATCGGTGAAGAAGTCAGATACTTTATGAGCAACTTTATTTCTATGTTAATTGAATGACTTTCTAAACTCAACAGGAGATAAGCTTGTTTTGGTTTTAAATAATTTACTAAAAGATTGTGGATGTTCGAAGCCCAACTCATAGGCAATTTCACTAACAGATAAGTTGGAGGTAGAGAGTTTCTCTTTTGCTTTATTGATGAGTTTTTCATGAATATGTTGTTGGGTACTTTGCCCAGTAAGAAGCTTAAGCAATCCGCTTAAATAACTGGTGGAAACATTTAGCGTTTCGGAGATGTATTGTACACTTGGTAAACCTTTAGTAACCAGATCGTCACTATTGAAATAATCTGTAAGTAGCTCTTCTAAACGAGCGAGAATTTTGTGGTTACTAATTTTGCGGGTAATAAATTGGCGTTGATAAAATCGTTCTGAATAATTGAGTAAGGTCTCGATTTGAGAAATAATGATATTCTGGCTGAATTGATCAATATTAGAAAGATACTCTTGTTGGATATTCAGAATCAAGTTCTTTATAGTTACTTCTTCTTTATCTGATAGAAATAAAGCCTCATGAGTGGCATAGTCGAAGTAATCATACTGTCTAATGGATTTTGCTAATGGTGTATTCCATAAGAAATCAGGGTGGATAAGTAACATCCATCCTGATCGCTTCATTGTTGGTTTTGGGTTAGCATCTATTCTAAAAACCTGATTAGGTGCTATAAAAAACATGATGCCTTCATCAAAATCGTATTGTTGTTGGCCGTAAATCATCTTGCCATTAATACCGCGTTTTATAGAGATCATATAAAAATCGTATACCCAACTAAATGACTCTCTTCTTGCAGTTGGTGCAATTTTACTATAATCAATCACACTTATAAGTGGATGTTCGGGTTTTGGCAAGTTTCTCAGTTTATGAAACTCACTAATCGTTTTTATTCTTTGAATCTGATTTTCAGCCATTATTTTAAAATTATTCTTTCAACCAATTCTTAAATAATTTAGAATAAAATGGTATTACAACATAACTCATCGCAGGTACCAAAAGTGCTGTTAGCAAAAGTGTGCGAAGTGGCAAAGGTAATATGATTAGTAAGTCGCCCAATAACCAAAGTAAAATGGTAATGAGTGGGTAAATGGCTAACCAGCTTATAAATGTTCTTTTATGATGGATGTTTTTACTCATATTTCTATTTATTGTTCCTTAAACTTTGTCGCAAAATCTTTAGCAAAGTCTGCAACTTTTACTTTACCCAAAGTGGGTTTATTACGAAAATAGTCTTCGTATAATATACCGCTTTGTTGACTGGCCTGCATTTCTACAAAACCTTTAGCAACATCTGGGTTCATTCCGATTGTTAGTAGGTTTTCTAATATTTGCTCATTTGATACGACTAACCATTTTAAATCTGGCTTTCCAATGGCTTCTCCAAGAATTTTAGCGATGTCATCAGAAGCGATTTCTTCGCTGGCAATGTAGCGGAAAGTTCTGCCATCAAATGGTTTTTCCATTTCTTCGGCAATAACAGTGGCAATATCAAATGGAGAAACCCAAGGCTTTTTAAAAGTGCCTCCATAGTTAGAGATAATGACTCCCTCAGATTTTATTACAGGTATAAAGCCAAACAAATTGTTATAAAAGCCAACAGGTCTCATAAACTTAATAGATATATCTCCAGGGAGTTCTTTTAAGATATTTTCTACATTGAAATGAAAGGCCAGAATGCCATTTCCTTTATTTGAATGAGCCCCAATACTACTTAAATGAATCACTTTTTTAACACCAGATTCCTCAATCGCCTGCTTGTAGCTTCTAGCTATTATGTTGATGGACTCCATAAAATCGAGTTCTTTGTTAAAGAATTCTCCGGCAGCTCCAAAAGCTTCCATTACATAAACAATATCGGCTCCTTTAAAGGTGTTTGCGAGAAATGTTACATCTTGCATAGTACCAATGGCAGCAGTTGCACCTATAGCTTCAATGGCTGCAATTCTTTCAGCTTTGCGGCTAACTACTGTTACTGTATGTCCTTTTTCTACCAACTCTTGAGTGAGTGGTTTACTTATATTTCCTAGTGAACCTGTTACTACAATTTTCATAATATTCTGTTTTTTGTTTGTACAAAAGTCTGTATCAAACAAAAAACAGAATTAGCCAAATCTACTTTTGTTGTAGTCAAATATGATGTGGATGGTTTGATGTATTCAACCAAACATATTATTTGTATTTACTTTCATCCAGTCTAAAAAAGCGAACGGCATTATTAAACAGAATATCGCGTTTCTGATCAAATGATAGATAAGTAGCATTTTCGATTACTCCAATTGAAGTTTCCAAGAGTTCTGGCCAGATCATTAAATCGGTACCATACATAATTCTTTTACCAAAACCTGCTTGTACTAATCGTTTAATGTAATTATTAACTTCTTCTAATGGATAGCTCCAAATCATTCCGGCGATGTCTACATACACATATGCATTGGCTCCCATTAGGGCGACCATCTCATCAATTAGCGGATAGCCAGCATGCATTACCCAAACTTTCAATTTAGGGTGTCGAGCCAACATATCTTCCAATAAAAATGGATTTCCCAAAGATGCACGGTATTTTGGATTAGTGATATTGATGGTTCCATTTCCACCTGTACCCATATGAATTCCAACGGGGATATTCAATTTTTCGGCTGCTGCAAAATAGGGGTCAAGCGACATATCGCTAGGAGAGAGGCCTTGGTATTGTGGAGCCACTTCACCCATTACTTTGTAGAACCCACTTGAAAGTGAATCTGTAAAAGCGACCACAGACATTGCTTCGGAGTTACTAATGCCAATACTTGGAATTACTCTGCCTGGCTCGGCTGCTTTTTGCCAACTTCGAATAACAGAAGCATCTCCACTGGCTACAATCGTCATGTTAAGCCTTTTCATGGTAGAGATTAAGGCATCTTGAAATTCTTTATCAGATTTGGCGGCTTTTAATGGATGAGCACAATCTGCTGTCATAAATGTGGGGGCTTCGTCAAGCGGATCGCCACCGGGCATGCTTGTTAAAAACCAAGGGCACATATCGCTAGCAAAAGCAGGATTTACCTTCATTGCGTGAACATGTACATCGATAATGGGTAAATGTCTTTTTTCACCTTCTTGCGCAAAACCAATCGTAATCGCTGAGAGCAGAATTAATAATGTGATTTTTGTAAATTTTTGTGTCATACTAGATAGTTGTTTTTTTTCATATTTGTGATACATTAAATATTCTCTTTAAGATAGATATTCTCCAAGAACTTAAAAAGCCTTGGAGATCGAAAAATGCGGCAAATACTGTAGTAAATAGAATTTACATTATGGTTCTATGGTTACAATTACCCTTTTATATTTCGATAATGCAGGTGTTCCTTTATCAGTTACTTTTAAGATAAAATGCGCAGTTTGTCTTTGAGTAACCTTGGGTGCTGTAATTGTATGAACATTGTATAAGTTTGGAGAATAAGGTCCGAAGCTTATCTCTTTTTTATAAGTACCTGCTTCTACATAGTGGAACCACAGATAACTCAAATTATCGCCATCGGGATCAGTTGTGCCACTTGCATCTAGACTAAAAATATCACCAGATTTTACTGTAAATTCTTCTGGATGCCCAAGAGCAGGCACTGGTGGATGATTGGCTTCTTTGTAAGACTTAGTGCACCAATCCATACGAGCGGCAAAATCATTTTGGAAATCGTCTCTCCATCGCCAAAGAGTAACTTTATTATCATTAAAAGTATTAGAATCTGCTTGTATGGGTCTGCCATAGTTCTGATAAACCCAAGGTGTATATTGGTCGTTTGCGTTTGTCCAGATAGGTCGAGTTTCTGCTTCAACGGGTACACCTCCGGTAAATCCTTTTGTATCTAGATCAGATAGTTTGGGTTGATATAATTCGTATCGACCACCCCAACCTCCCCAATTGGGTTGGTTTGGCGCATTCAATCCGTTAGGGATTAAAGACAAATAGGCAGGAGTATCTCCTTCCATACCATAAGCCACATCTGGATACAAGGCACCAAGTGGACCATGGTTTTGTTGGATATTTTCGGTTAACCAATCATTACTTATTTCGGCATTATCGATTCCTTTTACTACCTGATTTATCCCAATCCAAGTAGCGTTAAAATATCCTCCCGGACTCACGATATAAAACAAATCAGGAAATTCATTTCTAATCCAAATGCCACTATCATCTTGATCGGAAATGGTGTAAACTCGAAGTTTGCTTATGAGCTTTTTTGCATCTGATTTGCTCTTCGTTTTTCTGATTTTAAAAAGTGCTTGAGCTAATGTGTTGACACCTCCCCAAACAGAAATCCAAACAGGTCTTTCATCATCTTTTTCTAAAACTTCTATTATCCAATCTGAGCCTTCAGAGTCTTTACCTTCTCCCACGGCATTCATTCCATATTCTGGTAAACCTTGTTTTACTAGTTTGAGCAGCTCCGCTTCTGTCGGATAACCCTGTTCATGTTTTTCTAAATTAGCATGCACTTTTCCATAAGCTGTCAGTACATTTTTAATTGATTCTGGTGCCACTCTATTTTTTTGATGGGTGGATGTTGTGGCAATAAGACCTTCTATTTCCAGTGAATTGGCATACAATAATAATCGAATGAGAGACTGTGTATCATCTGGATCAGCTTCGATATCAGTTAATACAATAACTCGGTGCTTCTCATTTGCAGCGATAGCCGAATCTTGAGTCTTAGCATTGTTTACATGATTATTGCCAAAGAGCAATGATAGGGACAGCCCTAATGAGAGTAATTTTGAGATCATGTTTGTAGTCATATTTACTATTCTTTTTTAATAGCTGCCTTTTACCCCGAAGAGCAATACAGCTTAAATTGTTCTATCCAGTTAAATTTAATGAGTTATGGAATGATACCAAGCTTCTCCAAGGCTTTATTTAAGTACTAGATATACGATTTTTCACAAAAAATTGAAAAGGGGAAAAATTGCCTACTCTAAGGGAAATTGTACCTAACGCTAGCCTGCTTTAATAACACATCTTTGTATTGTAATCATTTTAAAACACCAATTAAAAATTAAAAACAAT
>PBYL01000375.1 GCA_002729595.1 Thalassovita sp.
CAGAGCTTTAAACTACGACAAAGAATGGAAAGCTTACGATGCATTATCTTCTAAAGAAAAAGCTGCTGCAGTTGCTCCAAGAAGAGATTTAATGCTGGAAACTATGGCAGAAATCATTAACAGAGAAAGATTTATTACTTGTCACTCTTATGTGCAGTCTGAAATTAATATGATGATGAAAGTTGCTGAGAAATTCAACTTCAACATCAATACTTTCACGCACATTCTAGAAGGTTACAAAGTAGCTGATAAAATGGCAGAACACGGTGTAGGTGGTGGAACATTCGCTGACTGGTGGAACTACAAATTCGAAGTTCGCTATGCAATTCCTTACAATGCGAGTTTAATGACAATGGCAGGAGTTACAACTGCAATTAACTCAGATGATGCTGAGATGGCTCGTAGACTAAATCAAGAAGCTGCGAAATCTGTAAAATACGGTGGAATGTCTGAAGAAGAAGCTTGGAAAATGGTAACATTAAATCCTGCAAAATTGCTTCACTTAGACGACAGAATGGGAAGTATTAAAGTGGGTAAAGATGCAGACTTGGTGCTTTGGACAGAGAATCCACTTTCAATCTACGCAAAAGCTGAAAAAACGATTGTTGATGGAATTATCTACTTCGACAGAACTAAAGAAAGTGAAAAGAGAGCTGTAGTTGCTAAAGAAAGAGCTGCACTTGTACAAAAAATGCAAGATGCGAAGAAAAACGGTAGCTCTACAAGAATGCCAAGCCGCAAAATGGAAACAAACTGGCATTGCGAAGATCTTTATTTCGGTCACTTAGCAGGAGAAGAATGATTTACCCTAATCATAAAATATTCGAACAAATGAAATTCTTTAAATTAGTATATACATTATTATTAGCCTGTATTGCAGGTAGTGTTTTGGCTCAGGTTCCTTCTCCGGGAAAACCTCAAGAAAAACCAATCGCATTAGTGGGAGTTACCGCTCATATTGGTAATGGTTCTGTAGTAGAAGATGCTGTAGTTGGTTTTGATAAAGGAAAAATCACCATAGTTGATGCAAAAAGCAATGTGAGTGACGATAAACTAAGCGGTTACGAAGTATTTGACTTAGCTGGAAAGCACGTTTATCCGGGATTTATTATACCGGCAACAGACCTTGGTTTAACTGAGATTGGCGCTGTAAGAGCAACAAGAGATAGCAGAGAAATTGGAGAACTAAATCCAAATATCAGATCTATTATCGCTTACAATACAGATTCTGAAAACATTCCAACATTTCGTTTTAATGGAATTTTATATGCGCAGATCACTCCGCAAGGTGGTAGAATTTCAGGTTCTTCTTCTGTTGTTGGCTTAGATGCTTGGAACTGGGAAGATGCAGTAGTTAAAATGGATGAAGGTATCCACATTAACTGGCCTGGTAAATATACTCGTGAGTTTGACTTTGCAACTTTTACAGTAAACAGAGTTCCTAATAAAGAATACGACCAAGATGTACAAAGTGTAAAAACTTTATTAGACGATACTAAATCGTACATAGAAATAGGAGAGACTTCAAACCTTAAATTAGAGGCGATGAAAGGTCTTTTTGATGGTTCTAAAACCATGTATGTACACACTGGTTCTGCACAAGAAATTGTAGAAAGTATTAAAATCTTAAAAGGATACGGCATTAAGAAAATAGTTTTAGTAGAAGGTGAAGAAGCACTTCTAGTAGCCGATTTCTTGAAAGAAAATGATATTCCAGTAATTGTTACTGATGTGCACAGATTACCTTCAAGAGCTGAAGATCCAATTGATTTACCTTATGCATTACCATCTTTATTGGTAGAACAAGGTCTTACAGTTTCTTTAATGTACGATGGAGTTTCTAATGCTAGAAACTTGCCATTCTACGCAGGAACTGCTGCTACTTACGGAATGGGCAAAGAAGAAGCATTAAAATGTATTACTTTAAATGCTGCAAAAATTCTTGGTATTGATGATGTTGCTGGTTCTCTTGAGACTGGTAAAGATGCAAGTCTTTTTGTTTCTGAGGGTGATGCATTAGATATGCGTACCAACATTCTTGAGAGAGCATATTTTCAAGGTAGGTTCCTCGATTTAGAAGGTATTCAGCAAAGACTTTATCAAAAATATAAAGAGAAATACGAAGCTGCTGGTAAATAATCGGTAGCGGTAGTAAGAGTTTGTCTTATCCAAATATGAAAATGAATCCATTACACTAACAATGACTACTCTGAATTGATTTATTGCTTTTATTATCCATTATGGATAATGAATTGGAAAGAAAATCCCGGGAAATATTTCACCGGGATTTTTTATTACTATCAAGAATCAGCCTTTAATTTCTTTTCTTACTTCCTCCTGCATTTTCATAATTTTCTGCGAAGCTTCTTTACCCTCTTGACCTTTTAAATCAGCAGAAGCGATTAACCAGCTTTCTAATATTGCAAGCTTAGAGCTCAGCAAGTATTTTTTTACAGGATGACCTTTTGGAAGACCATTTAAAGCTGCATCCAAATCATTTATACCTGAACTAACCTTAGTTTCTATCGCTTGGTAATTTCTTTCTTCAGCAGGTGCTTTTACCAATTTTGCAGCTTGATCTGCCTTAATTAATCCCGGAATTGCCATTAAGATTGCAGAGTCTCTAGGAGGTACATCTTGCCCCGCAGATTTGGCTTTTGCAAGTGATTCTAAGCCTTTTCTAGCTGTAGCTTCGCTCTGCTTATATTTTTCAACTTTCCATTCGCAAAGCGCTTTTATTGTATAAGCACTGGCAAGGAGTCCATCAGCTTCCAATTTTGCTTCACCACTCTTAATTACATTATCAATGTCTTCTAGCGCAGTAAGGTATTTAATACGAACTTGGCTTTCTGGTGAAACTAAATCAGCAAAGTTTTCAATATTCTTTTTCAGCTTAAGCTCATTATCCATTTGTGCAGCTTCGTTAAAGCTTGCTTGCGCACTAGAATAGTCGTTTAAGTAAGGAGCGCAACTGCTTACGCTCAGCAGTAATCCTATTAAAAAGTAAATAGCAATAGGTCTTTTAAAAAATTGCATATTCTGAGTTTTGTAATTTATTATGATCTAAAAGTTTTAAACAGTTGTATCAGCAAGTTTTTCAATTGAGAATGATTCGCCTGAATCTAATTTGGCAATTTCAGCAGCAAATACATTTTTTATTGCTACAATTTTCTCTTGCGTACTGCCATCTTTCACTACTCTGTCTAAAAACACATTCACCAATTTAGAATAAACATCTCCTTTAGATAAAGTCCATCTTGCATTGGCAGAAGCACTATTTCCAAAAACCATATCAGTAATAGAATTGAGTGCAAATGTGATTAGATACTGTTCTTCTCCGTTTATATTTTTTTTGTTGATCAAATCTTTTCTAACAGCCACAGCCGAAAGCGCAGATTTTAACACAGTTAATCGTGTCTCTTTATTTAATTGCGTAACAGAAATGCCTTCAAGCGATTTTAGACTACCTTCTAAAGCATGATGTAAAACTGATTTGCTATTGATTTTAGAAGTAATCCACTCAGGTTGGGTAGCTACATCTTGAACAATTGAATCTACCAAGGCCACAGCTTGCGTTTTACTAAAGCCCAATTTCCATGTATCTCCAGAAGATGTGGATAATAATTGTAATGTAGTTTTAGATGCATTTAGCAGAAGGTGTTCTCCCGCAGAATCGGTGTTTCCTGGCCAGATGGTTTCGAGATTTAAGGCAGTTTTTTCCAGTACAAGTCTAGAGACTTCTGGTAAAATGCTTAAGCCAATGTTATTAGGATAACTGGAAAGATCATTAAACAACTGACCTAAAATATTTTGTACACCTTTATTCTTCACTTTAAAGAACTCAGGATTTTCTGCTACTGCGGTGAATGATGCTTTTACAATACTGTCTATTGATGATTGACTCAAAAATGTACCTAGCTCTACTTTGCCTTTTGCAGGGTCATTCACCACTTTATTCACCATAATATCTAGCATAGCTGAACCCACCTGATTAACTACAGATGAAGAAGCTTCTGCATTGGTACCAAGGAATCGAGTAGGGTCTTCTAACACTTTTTCTCCTCCATTTTTGAGCACACTTCTAAAAACTGCTTGTCCCCAAGATTTCACCTTTTCTTCTTTTGAAAAAGAGCCGATTCCGCCACCTTGTTTCTTTATAAACTCGATATGATTTTGAATATCTGTGCTCAGACCTTTGGTGATGGCAGTTACTAACTCTCTACTAGATTGGTCGCCAGTAAGCAGTTGTGGGTTTGATGAAACGGTTTCTAAACTGGCGATCATCAAGTCTGAAGCGATGTCGCCAATATTTCCTTCACTCAAAGAAACATCGTCTACAGCTTCTAAAAAGCCTCTAAGAAAAGTATGCTGAGAACTGTTTTTAGATAATGCTCCAGGATTTTGCACAAAGAAATCTACACCAAGTTCTACTAATGTTCCCGCAATTCTTTGAAAGCCACTTCTGTGTTGTCCTCGTTGCCATTGTTTTATCTTAACCATAGATAAAACCTCTTGAGGTGGTATACCTAGAAAATCGCCACCATGCTCGTGCTCTTGAATTTTTTTTGCTTTAAACCAATCAATTAACTCTTCTTGCTCAAGAGGTTTTAAAGCTTGATTTCTGGCTTCTCTGGTTAAGAAGTTAATTCTAGGGTTTATTTTGGCGTGATCACATCCTTCACCCTCAAAAAAAATCATAGCTTTTCGCCAGTCTAAGTCTTGAGGAAAATCGGGAAGCGGCAATACCAGTTCTTTCTGTTTTACCCTATCAACTGAAGCGGTTTTAATCTGATTAGCCAGCCTGATGCCCCCCTGAATGGCAAATAAAATTATATCGGGATTACTGAGCATTTTTAAAAAAGGAAATAGTTAAAAAAATATACTTCTAAATTTTTACTGAATTAGATCAATTCTATGAAAGTTGATTATTATAATATCGCTTTTTCTTATAAAAAATTCTGTTAAATAGAAAAATAGTATCTTTTGATTTTGAAAAGAATAATTGATTCCATTAAGTATGATATGCATTGAGGTTTTACTGAATTAGATCAGCATTTTTAATAACAAGAAGTGGTTGAAATGTGTAGTAAGTGTGAATTTTAGCCGAAAATTAAAAAAAAAGTAAAAACTAAAAATTATTTTATCGCTCATTGATCAGTATTTTTCTAATTGATTGCAGAGTGAGTCTCATATTAGGATTATTATTTAATTCTAAGCATTTTAAATTGTATTTTATTTAGAAGATAATATTTAACAGAACTAGCATGGAAGGTAAAATATGTATTGTTACAGGAGCAAATGCAGGTATTGGAAAAGAAACCGCATTAGGTTTGGCAGAGAAAGGAGCTGAAGTGGTAATGCTTTGTAGAAATTTGCAAAAAGGAGAAGCAGCCAGAGCAGAAATAATTAGCAAAACTGGTAATGAAAATGTGCATTTGATAACTGTTGATCTTGCTTCATTTAAAAGCGTTCATCAAGCTATCAATGTTATTAAGAAAAGCTATAACAAAATAGATGTATTGATTAACAATGCAGGCGCTTATTTTACAGAATTTGCTTTAACAGAAGATGGCAATGAGCGACAGTTTCAGGTGAATCACCTTTCTGGATTTTTACTGACCCTATCTTTATTGGATTTGCTAAAAGCTGCTGAGGCTGCGAGAATTATAAATGTTTCTTCAATTGGTAATTATAAAGGTGATATTCATTTTGATGATTTAAACATTACAAATAGTTACAATGGACTAAAAGCTTATCGCCAGTCTAAGTTAGCTAATGTTTTGTTTACCTACGAATTAGCTCGAAGACTTTCCGATACAAATATTACTGTAAATACATTGCATCCGGGAGTGGTAGGAACACAGATTGGATATGCGAATAACAGAACATTTCATGCTCTTGCATGGAAAATCGGGTCATACTTTATGATAAACAGTAAAGAAGGAGCTGCTACTACTTTGTATTTAGCAACTAGTAAAGAAGTAGAAGGAGTTACTGCTAAATACTTTGAAAAGTGTAAGGCAAAAAAGTCAGCTGAAAAATCTTACGATCAAGCCTTGGCTGCAAAACTTTGGGAAGTAAGTGAAAGAATCTGTGGGATAAAAAAAGAGGCTGATATTTAAAAATATCAACCTCTCAATAGTTATTTGGTTTAATTGCACTTAGGTATATCAAAAAATATACTTGAGGTGTAAAAACCAATTAATATTTTTATTGAGGGTACCATTCTAAAAGGCGAACTTCAATCTTTTTGTTTTTACTGTTTACGAGGTCTTTAAATTCTTTTACATCACTAAATTTGCCTTCGCCTCCTCTGTAATGAAATGGATAAACAACTTTTGGTTTAAAGGCTAAAACGGCATCTGCCGCTTGATTTACATCCATCGTGTATGGCAAATTCATGCAGACAAAAGCTACATCTATATTTTTCAATTTGCGCATTTCAGGTATATCTTCTGTATCTCCGGAGATGTAAATTCTTTTTCCACCAATGGTTAATACATAGCCATTTCCTCTGCCTTTTGGGTGCCTAGAATCTTCTGTTTCTGGTAAGTTATACATCGGGATTGCTTCAATGCCTATACCTTCCCAAGTTGTTTTGTCTCCATTAGCCATTGAGTGAATCATTTCAGATTCGAACTTGTCTGTGAGTTGATCAGTAACAGCTTTTGGCGCAATAATTTTTGCACTGGTAGTATTTAATTCGTTTAATGTTTCTTTGTTGAGGTGATCTCCATGTATGTCTGTGATGATTACCAAATCAGGGTCTTCCATACCTTCGTATTTAGCACCTCCACCATAAGGATCGACATAAATAGTGAGGCCATCCCAATCCATCACCATAGAGGCATGTAATATTGGTTCTATGGTAAGTGTACCATCGTTTGTTTCAATTTCTTGTGTTTGTGCCTGAAGTAGTGCAGGAATAAATAGAGAGAGTAGCAATAAAATTTTGTGCATATTTACTTTTAGCATAGTCTTAAATTTATCTTGTAAATGTTTTAGATAACTCTCTGGAGTAGGAGCTACCAATTATAAAGTTAAATACACAGATTAATAAAATTGTTCAATGAATAATAATATTATCTGGCATAAAAAAATCCTGTAGTTTTCTACAGGATTCAATTTATCATTTAATTATTAATATCACTTTGGCGGTTGTCGAGTCACTTTTGTTATAAAGTATTTTGTATCACCTCTCCAAAAGAATGTTCTGTATTTTTCAGCATAATGCAATTGAACCCTTTCTCCAGATTGTTGGGCTTCATCAAGTGCTTCAATTACTTCTTCCTTTCCACCTTCTACAGAGAAAGACCAAGGTTCATTAATCGCACCTACATCTAATTGGCCTTCGTAAGTTTTAAAGAGGTATCCTTTTTTACTTATTTTCATTACTATACCACCACGGGTTCCTGTGCTGTAATTACCAAAGTATAGAAATAAAAAGTAAAATAATAATAGACCAGCTACAACAAGACCTACTTTAATTGCAATAGATTTAAATTTCGATGACATACTTATATAATCTTACTCAATTAAAATTGTTTTGCACAAAAATGTGTTTTTTAAACTGATAAGCCAAAAAATAGTATTGGTATCAAAGAAATATAATTTAATGTTCTTCCAGACTTAATTTACGCTCAGATTCAATAATAAAGGTAATATTCTCCTCTCCATTTTTTCTGGTTCTAATATTAAAGTCTAACTCTTGCAACATGTTTTGACAAAGAACAAATCCAAGACCTGAGCCTCTTTCGTAAGGATTTATCTGGTTTGTAAGATAAAAATCTAAAGAGAATAAAGACTCTAATAACTTAGGCATAATTCTAAAGCCTTCAATATTAATTTCCAGATTGTTTTCGGTATTTTGGCTAAATGTAATTGTGCCTTTTTTAATGATAAAGCGAGCACAGCATTCAATAAACAAACTAAAGAAATCACACATTAAAGCTTTGTCAGAATGGATTATAAAATCATCTGACAAGTTATTTTCGGTAAGAATTTGCTTTCTGGTAAGGTCTTCTTCAATCAAACTGATTTGCTTGCTTAAAACCTTTTTAATTTTTAAAGGCTTTATATTGAGCTCTTTTTCATGATTCGAAATATCTCTCTCAGACCATTTTACCAAACTTTTTAATAAGCTACTCACATCGTTTAATGAAGCTTTTATGTTATCTGCCACATACTTCATTTCTTCTTTAGAGAAGTTATTGATGTTTTTAAAGAGGAGTCTTACAAATGCTTTTAAAGAGTTTAGAGGTTCGTTAATGTCGTTTGAGAGTACAGCAAAAAAGATGTTCTTAATATCGTTTAAACTCGATAATTTCTGATGAGCCACTTTTAACTCTTCGTTTATTTGAGCGAGTTCTTTTTTTTGCTTTACAACAGTTTGAAAGTAGGAATAGGATTTTAATGCAGCTCTTGCTCGTGAAAGTAATTCAATTTTATCAACAGGTTTTTTTACGTAATCTGTTACTCCGGTTTTAAATGCTTTGGCTAGATCGTAAGAGTCTACCATTGCAGTAACCATAATAATTGGAATGTCTTTTACTTCAGGATTATTTTTAACTTTTTCAAGTACTTGTAAGCCAGTCATACGTGGCATCATCCAGTCGATTATTATAAGATCTGGCTTTTTACGTAAGACTAATTCATAAGCAATTACACCGTCTGGTGCCCCTACAATTACATAATCTTTTCCTAGTTCTTTTAAGAATTTTAGATTGGTTTGCAATGATGTTTGGTCATCATCGGCTAAAAGAATAGTATAAGGCATGCGTAACCTTTAAAAAATAATTTAATTGTTTTTATAAAAATACTAAAAATTAGTACTTAAAGAGAATTATAAATGCATTTTTTGCATTGGCGAAAATAAATATTAAAATAGAATCTATTCTAAAAAATTCTACTGGATATTTTTAAAGTTTTTATGTATCACCAAATATTACTTTTTTACATATTTCTGTCGATTGTTTTTTTTAAAACAGATGGAGGAGGGGCAAAAACTGAGGAAGGCGAAGACTTATGTAAAGCCAGTGAGGTTTTTAGAACTACAACCCTAAATTGCGACTTAGCCAACGATCGTCTGTATTGTGTTGAACTTCAGGCAAATGACAGAGAAGATGCAACTGGTAATTTGGTGACACATTTATGGTTGTTAGGTGATGGAAGTATGAAACCGGGTAACAAAATAGAGCATTGTTATAATGTTTATGGAACATATGATGTTCAACTGATTTCAACAAAAAAGGTAGAGGGAATTGAGTTTGTAGATACCACAACTTATGCTTTAGATGTAGGTGAAATCGCATTAATACAAGAGATTAAAGAAGATAGGTTTGTTTACTTTTTTGATGGTTCAAGTAGCTATATAGGAGACGATTGTAAAAATTTAAATTATTATTGGAGTTTTGGTGATGGTAACTATGCTTGTGATATGCTAGTTACTAATAGATACACAAAGCCCGGAGAATATGAAGTAAAATTGATTGTTGAAGGAATATCTGATAGTGGAGAAAAAAGACAAATTTGTGGTATAAAAAGAATCACTATCAGGTAGTATTTGACATATTAGTTAAACACATCTAAAAAAGTTACATTTTTCTTTCTTCTAAGTCTAGTACACTTTTTTCTACCTCCAGAATATATATAATAATAAAAATATAATTCACACGGAATGCTGCGTTAAAGGTTTGACTTATAAAAATAATTTTAAACCAAGAAGAAAAGAAGAATGACCTTAAGCGCAAACTTAACTCGTTGTGTTCTTACTTTTTATCATGAAATGATGAATAACGGAATCTCTCTAGTTTATCTGGGAGAATTCAATCATGAGATCACAAAAATGTTCACTTCCATGGCGGAAGATGAAATGGAACGCAAAAACGAGGAAAGGTCAACTAAGAAGAAAGTCTACCATGTAATGGTAGAAACCCTTCAAAATATGAATAAGCACTCAGATGGTATATCTGATGATAAAGTGGGTAAAGGATTATTTATTATAGGTCAAAAAGATGAGGCATACTATGTGCTCACTTCTAATAAAATCCTCAATTCTAAAATCCCTATGCTTCAGGCAATGATCGAGAAGATAAACGATTCTTCTATTGCTGAACTAAAGCAAATGTATATGAAGCAGATTAAAGAAGGGAAACTTTCTGATAAAGGTGGCGCTGGTTTAGGTTTGATAGATATCGCTAGAAAAACAGGCGAAAAATATCAATATCAGTTTTTACCAATAGACGAAAAGTATTGCTTCTTTATTCTAAAAGTAGAAGTAAAAGCAGGAGAAGCGCCACAAAAGAAGAACTCAGAATCTAAAATTAAAGAAGTTACTAAAAATTAAAGTGTAAAAGATTCTCCTTTAGAAGGTGTTACTACATTTTGATAGCCATCTTCAATAAGAGCTTCTTTAAAATTGTCCATAGAAGTTTCTTCTCCATGCACCAAAAATACACCTTTGGTGTTTTCTTTTTTCTGGGAGTGAATAAACCTTAGCAAATCATCGTGATCACCGTGCCCGCTAAATGCATCTGTATTTAAGATTGTAGCATTAATAGGCACATTTTTTTTGCCCATTTCTATTACACCCGGTGCATTTCTTAGTTTATGCCCAAAAGTACCTTCAGGTGTAAAACCAACCATTAAAATTGTAGTATCTGGGTTTTGTAAATTCATGCGGATATGGTGTTGAATTCTTCCACCTTCTAGCATTCCAGAAGAAGATACGATAATACAAGGCCCCTGCTTCGTAGATATTTTTTTACTTTCTCCTAATTGTTCGATGTAGTCAAAGTTATTTCCGTAAAATAACTCTCCATATTTTTTCTTGAACGTAGTAGACTCCTCATTAAAATGGTTCGAGAAAGCTTCGTAAACTCGATTGCTTTTCATCGCCATTGGGCTATCAGCATAAACAGGTATATCAGGTAATCTTTTCTCTCTAAAGAGCTTATTAATGGTGTATAAAATAGCTTGGGTTCTTCCAATACTAAATGCAGGAATTATTAGTTTTCCCGGTTTTTCAATACAACTTTTCTGAATGAATGAAAGCAGCTCTTCTTCAGTATCGACTAATGATTGATGATATTTTCCACCATAAGTAGTCTCACAAATAACATAATCGGCTTGAGGTGGAGTTTCTGGGTCTTTTAGAAGCGGATAGTTTTGTCTCCCTATATCACCACTAAAGAGGATTGATTTCTTCTCATTATTTTCCTCAATTTCTAAGAAAACATTTGCCGCACCTAATAAATGACCAGTAGAAATCATTTTGAGATTGATGCTTTTTGTTAGCTTGTATGTTTTATTTACAGCTAAACTTTTAACCTGACTCAGTGCTTGTTTAACATGCTTTTCTTGAAAGATTTCTTCTAAGTTAAAGTTTGGCTTATAACCAGGACTTTGCCCTTTTCTTTTATGGTATTTATTTAACTTAGACTTATTAATCGAAGCAGCATCGTATAATAAAATCTCAGCTAGGTCTGTAGTTGGCGCAGTACAAAATATAGGACCTTCAAAACCTTCTCTTATGAGGTTGGGTACCTTGCCTGTATGATCTAAATGTGCATGAGTAAGTATAACTACATTGATCATACTTGCTTCAAAAGGAAAAACTGAACCGGGATACACAGGCATGTCTTCCCCTTCGCTATCCATATCCATTCCACAATCAATCAGTATTCTAAAGTCTGATTCAAGTTCCAACAAAAACATGCTGCCAGTAACTTTTCTGGCTGCTCCCCAAAACGTAATCCTCATGAAATTAAAATTATTAAGAGTGTTGACTCTAATTTAAATTGACTAGTTAATTAAAAAATTAAGGTCAATTTCTGTTTTCAAAAATGCTAAATAAATAAAATTTATGCTATTTAGATAACATGCTAACAATTACTTTGATTAAAATAGTTACAGCGTTTATCTTTCAATAACTTCAAATGAGAAGTTACTATAATGGGAGCGGGGAATTTTGTTGTTATATCAATTATTGTTTGTGCTATAAATCACGATTGAATTTTGCTATATTTTCAATATATTATAGTTTTTGGAAGAATATTATTAAAAAAAGCTTAAGTATTGTTCAATATTAAAAAATACACTATCTTAACAATCGATTCCTAGTCAATAAAACTTTACATCCAACCATTTGACTTAAGCGACACATAATAGAATAATATATTAATAAACTAAAACTACTTGCAAAGTGAAGTAGATGTTTGTAGATGTCGATTACAGTAAAATAATTGAGCTTTTATAATCAGTAAAAAACTGGGATTTTTTTAAAGTTCATTCGCAGCCGCACCAGCATTAATTTCGGAGCTTAATAATCATTATTTCTAATAGAATACCTAATTGTTTATAACATGATTTGAAAATGTTACTAATAGAATTTTTGCTAATTTTTAATTGTAAACAAATGTTAATAAATACTTAAAAAAATAAGCCAGAGGTAGTTGCAATACCTCTGGCTCTTAAGCTTCCCACATCTCTCACAATGCTTTAACGAGCTTATTAAGTTCGTAAGGGGAGCTCTTTGTCTATGTCGTAAAACGTAAACCCCTAAATCTATGAAAAAAATTACCTTTTTGAAAATCACTTTAATGCTACTGATTACCCCGTTTTTTGGTTATTCGCAAGATAGAACAATAGAAGGTTCTATAACTTCAGAAGGAGAGCCATTACCGGGGGTAAATGTATTAATAAAAGGTACTTCGCAAGGAACAATATCAGATGTAGATGGTAAATATTCCATCAGTGCATCTAGTGGAGAAGATGTGATTATCTTCTCGTTTATAGGCTTTGAAACTCAGGAAGTTGCAATTGGCAGCCAATCTAAAATAGATGTATCACTTGTTGAATCCTCTCAGCAATTATCTGAGGTATTGGTAACAGCACTCGGTGTAAAAAGAGAAGAGAAATCGCTTGGCTATGCAGTACAAAAAATTGAAGGGGATGCAGTAGGCCAAACTAGTGAAAGTAACATTGTAAACTCTTTATCTGGCAAAGTTGCCGGTGTGCAAGTTACAGGTGCATCGGGTAACTTGGGTGGCTCATCTAGAATACTAATTCGGGGTGTGAACTCAGTTTCTGGAAATAACCAACCATTGTTTGTTGTGGATGGTACACCTATAGATAATTCAAACTTTAATTCGGAAGATACTCAAACTGCTGGTGGCGGAAGGGATTATGGCAATGCTGCACAAGATATTAATCCTGAAGATATCGAATCTATATCTGTGTTAAAAGGCCCGAGTGCTGCTGCTTTATATGGCTCTAGAGCTTCAAATGGTGTAATTATGATCACAACAAAAGGAGGCTCAGCTCGAAAAGGAATCGGAGTTTCAATTAATTCTACTACAACTTTCGATAAGGTATATGTGCTGCCAGATTATCAAGATGAATATGGTGCTGGTTATGTACAACAATTCGAAACCTTTTCATTCGATCCATCAATTCATCCGGCAGAATATTCAGCTTTTGATGGACAACCAATGATCAATTATCAAGCAGATGAAAGCTGGGGGCCAAGAATGGACGGACAGATGGTGAGGCATTGGGATAGTTGGTATCCGGGAGAAACTTTTGGTGAGCTTCGAGCTTTTTCTCCTCATCCTGATAATATCAAAGACTTTTATCAAACAGGTAGAACACTTAAAAATAGTGTGGCAATTTCTGGTGGAAATGATAAGGGAACCTTTAGAGTGTCTTTTACAAATATGGATCAGAAAGGTACTTTCCCAAATAGCGAGTTACAACGAAATACCTTCAGTGTAAATACAAGCTATAATGTAACTGATAAACTAACCGCCAAAGTTGTAGCCAATTTTGTAAACACGAAAGCTTTAGGAAGACCTGCAACAGGTGGTTGGACAGGAGATGGTCCTATGAGTGTGGTATCTAGTTTTAACCTCTGGCACGAAAGACAGCTAGATATGGATAGGCTGCGCAATTACAAAATGGAAGATGGAACTATTAGACATTGGAATATTACCAGTCCAACTGATTTGAGTTCTTTCTGGTGGGTAAACCCATTTTTTGAAGTGTATGAATCCTATAACAATGATGAAAGAAACCGGGTGTTTGGAAATGCTTCTTTGAGTTATGATGTTTCAAAAGATTTAAAAATTACCGGTTTTGCCCGCACAGATTTTTATAGCGACCGGAGAGAAGACCGAGTGCCTGATGGACATGAGAATGTGAGTATGTATGAAGAAGATGTGTATAATGTTCGAGAAAACAACTTTGAGTTTTTAGCACAATATCAAAAAATGATTGGGAGTTTCTCGATAGCTGTAAATGCTGGTGCTAACCACAGAGAAATGTCTTTTTACCAAAACAAAGGTCAGACAGTTGGTGGCTTGAGTGTGCCGAATTATTTCAACTTGGAAGCTTCTATAGATCGCCCTTCAATTACAGATTATAAGAGTAGCCGAACTGTAAATAGTGTTTATGGTTCTGCAAGTATTGGGTTTAAAGAGACACTTTATCTAGATGCCACATTAAGAAATGATTGGTCATCCACTTTGCCAGCATCCAATAACTCTTACATGTATCCATCTGTTTCGGCGAGTTTTGTCTTCTCAGAAATGATACCTGCTAACAATTTTGTTTCATTTGGTAAAATTAGGGCTGGTTGGGCACAAGTTGGTAATGATACTGATCCTTATAGATTGCAAACCATTTACAGTCCTGATGATGCTTTTGGCAGTAGCCCAATTTTCTTTGTTCCAAATACTTTGAACAATAGCGATTTAAAGCCAGAGACTAATACTTCGTATGAAGTGGGGTTAGATATGCGCTTTTTTAATGGAAGAGTGGGATTTGATTTAACATATTATGATAATGTCTCAACAGATCAAATTTTAAACTTACCTGTTTCAAGTACTTCTGGCTTTGAATATTTAGTAGTAAATGCTGGTAAAATCACGAATAATGGTGTTGAATTAATGCTTACAACAACGCCGATTAGAACTTCAAGTGGTTTTGAATGGAATGTAATTTTTAACTGGGCAAAGAATAATAACAAAGTAGTAGAGCTCGCACCTGGGCAAGATAATTATGTATTGGGCTCACAAAATGGTGTAACTGTGAATGCAAGAGTAGGAGAGGCTTACGGTTCATTAGAAGGCTCGGGCTATCTCTATAATGATAATGGCCAAAAGGTTGTAGACGAAGATGGTTTCTATGTAAGAGAAACTAGTAAAGTTTTGGGCAGTGTAATGGCTGATTATACTGGTGGTATTACCAATAGCTTCTATTTCAAAGGCTTTTCTTTAAGTGCCTTAATCGATTTTCAAAAAGGTGGTGTAGTTCATTCTTACACAAATGGATTGGGGCAATATTCTGGCTTATTGTTAGAAACTGCTGGTTTAAACGATAAAGGAACACCGCAGAGAGACCCTGTTGATGCAGGTGGTGGGATATTGGCAGATGGAGTAAATGAAAGCGGTGAAGCGAATACTGTTTATGTAGAATCATCAGATTATTGGAAACATCTTCTATCTAGAAAAGAAGCACATGTTTATGATGCCAGTTTTGTAAAATTTCGTGAATTGAAAATTGGCTACAACCTTCCAAAAGCATGGTTTGAGAAAAACCTGATTCAATCAATGACTATTGGCTTAGTAGGTAGAAATCTGGCAATCCTTCATAAGAATGTGCCGAATATTGACCCTGAATCAGCACTGGGTTCTGGCAATATACAAGGTATAGAAGAGGGGCAATTACCAAGTGTGAGATCGATGGGCTTTAATGTCAGTATCAAGCTATAACCGATTGCTAACCAATTTAATTCATCACTCAAATCAATTGATTTTTTTAAAATTTTAGTCATGAAAAAAGATATTAACAGATACATCCAATATATATTTATTCTATTAGCAAGTATTATTTCGTCTTGTGAAAGTGGTTTTGAAGAAGAAAATATTGACCCGAATAATCCTACATCAGTACCTACAGCTTATTTGATGAGTAGTGCACAACGTAGCTTAGTTACTAATTTTTTTGGTCGAAATACTTCTTGGGGAATAGATCAATTGGGTATGCGATATATGCAAATGTGGGCCAATACACTTTATACTTCTGAAGATAGATACGAGTATATAGAGCTTAATTTCCAATCTTTTTACAATGGTGGTTTGGCCGATCTCGAAGAAATTATTAAGCTAAATTCAGATGAGGAAACAAAAGATCATGCTTTGGCTTCTGGCGCAAATGCGAACCAAATAGCAGTTGCCAAAATTCTAAAGGCATGGACATTCCAGAAGATGACGGATGTATGGGGAGATATTCCTTATAGCGAAGCTTTAAAAGGTATCGAGGTTCCATCACCAGCGTATGATGAGCAAAGTGCGATTTACACCGATTTAATTGCAGAGCTAGATGAAGCAACTTCCATGATAGACCTTGATGGGGAAACAATTTCTGGAGATTTAATTTATGGTGGAAATATGGATTATTGGAAAATGTTTGCTCAATCTCTCAAGCTTCGTTTAGGAATGCGCATGTCAAAAGTAGATCCAACAACAGCTCAAGCAACTGTTAGTGCAGCGATAAATGCAGGTGTATTTACAAGTATAGAGCAAGATGCAAAATTTGTGTACTTAAGCGCGTCTCCGAATAATGGCCCTTGGAACGAGAGTTTTTATAATGGCACACCTACACTGGCAGTAGCTACTACTATTATCGATAAAATGTTGGAGCTCGAAGACCCTCGAATAGAAGTTTTCGCACAGAAAGCGGTAGAAGGCAATGCTTATATCGGAATGCCATATGGAGTAACAGCCGCAGTAGCAGGTAGTATCACAAACAATCAGGTTTCTTTACCGGGACTTAAAATTGTTGAGGCAACCAATCCGGCAATATTAATCACCTATGCAGAAGTATTATTTATTCAAGCTGAAGCGGCTGCTAACGGCTGGATTTCTGGCGATCCTGAAACACTGTACAAAGAAGCGATTACTGCATCGATGGAGAGCTGGGGAATTGGAGCTGATGCTATCTCAGCCTATTTAGCAAGTGAAATGGTGGCGTATGATGCAGGTAATTATCAAAAATCTATAGGAGAGCAACAGTGGATTGCCTTTTATATGCAAGGTTTAGAGGCATGGTCGTCATGGAGAAGATTGGGTTACCCAGAATTAGTACCTGCACCAGATGCGGTTGAAAATAGAGATATTCCAAGAAGGCGAGGTTATCCAACCGCTGAAACATCTCTAAATCAAGCTAATTACCTCGTAGCAGTAGAAAGACAAGGGCCAGATTTACTTGAAACTAGAGTTTGGTGGGATGTTGAATGAAATTATTATTACTTTAATATATGTAATTCCTGATTTTTTGAAAACCCCTAATTTATTCATTAAACATTATAGAAGATGTCAATTTTTAACAACCTTCAATCTGTGTTTAAACAGATGCAAAAACAGTTATTTCTCCTTACTTTATTGTCGGGGATTTATTTTAACACAAATGCGCAAGACTCATTGAGTTATGCTTACCCACTAGATCCACTCGATACGGTGGAGATCAAATTAGTGAAGCAAATTTTACTAGAAGAAAGTTTAATCGAACACGATAGTAGCCATCTATTCAGCATTCTAAATCTGAATGAACCTCCAAAAGAAGAAATGTTGAAATACAAACCCGGAGACGCTTTTAGACGTGAAGCTTACACTGTCCTTTACGATTTTGAATCAAATGAATTGTCAAAAATTATCGTAGACCTCAAAAGCAAAAAAATCATCTCTAATGAATCTGTAAAGGGAAAACAGCCGATTGGTCATTTTAAAGCAGATTCTGTGATTGCAGATATTTTAGCAAAAGATTCGGCTTGGATAGAAGCTTTAGCAAAAAGAGATATTCCAGTGGACTCTGTAAAAGCATCAGGTAACTTTGCCGCTGATCTTGGTCTTTCTGTTGTTGGTCACCGCGAATTTATCGTTTCTCCCAGATTTAAAAATAAGAAATACAGCAAGTTGCCTATTGGTGGGCTCTACGCCTATGTAGATGTTACAGATAAAAAAGTTTTGAAGGTAATAGATACTGGTGCCGGATGGAGTAAACCAGTGGCTGTTAATTATTTTAATGGAGATTCACTCAAACCAATAATGGCTGCGGCAAAGCCTGTCCAGATTATCCAACCAGAAGGAGTAAACTACGAAATTAAAGGGCAACAAGTAATTAGTAGACATTGGAAATTCCGCTATGGTATTCACAACAGAGAAGGTCTAGTTATCTACGATCTGCAATTCTTCGATCCATTTTCAAAGAAGTGGAGAATGATTATGTATAGAGGTTCATTAGCGGAGATGATTGTAAACTATGGTTCTCCTGACCTTTTAAATGCTTCTAATAATTATTTTGATGCTGGTGAATTTAGGTTATTCCAGAAAAAAGCAAGACCATTAAATGGTGGAGCAGATGCACCATCAAATGCAACTTATTTACCTGCAACAGTGCATGATGATTTTGGTAACGCAGTATATTTCGATAGTGCAGTTGCTGTTTACGATGAATATGGTGGAACCATGTGGAGACATGAAAATCACGCCAGACCAGCGACCAACTTGGCTATTAAATACTACATTACTGCAGGTAATTACGATTATGGTTTCAAATGGGTATTTATGGAAGATGGTGCCATTGAACTAGTTACAGAGTTAAACGGTATTGCGCACATCAGACCAGTAGAAAGGGTATCGGATATGCCGGGTGCTGCTAAAGGCGAGAATGAAGTTTATGAAGGCAGCAGATACGGAACTTTGGTTGAGCCACATGTAGAGGCTAATAACCATCAACACTTCTTTGTTTACAGACTAGATTTAGATATTGATGGTGCTAAAAACTCCGTAGCAGAAGTAAACTCCGAGGCAGTGCCTGCAGGACCAGAAAATAAGTTCTTGAATACCATTATTGCAAGAATGACAAAGCTCTCAACCGAAAAAGATGCCCGTAGAGATTGTTACGCTCCAAGTAGTAGAAGGTGGAAGTTTATGAACCCAGAAGTGAGAAATAAATGGGGGCATGTTTCAAGTTATATGTTAATGCCTTCAGCGGGAATTAAACCTATGGCGCATCAAGGTTCTTCACTATCTAAAAGAGGTGGCTGTCTAGATTATCAATTCTGGGTTACTCCATTTAAAGACGAAGAGATTTATCCGGCAGGCGATTATCCTGTGAGTAATCAGGAGTGGGAAGGTTTACCTAAGTGGACCTCTCAAAACAGAAGTATAGAAAATACAGATGTAGTGGCTTGGTATGTGGCTGGTATTACGCATATAGTTCGTCCAGAAGAGTGGCCAATGATGAATACCCATAAGATTACGATGAATCTAATGCCATTTGGTTTCTTCTCAGAAAATCCAGCTTTAGGTATTGCAAAATATGGAGAAGACACTGTTTTAGAAGGTGAGATTCAAGGACAAATTAAGGAGGAAAATCCTTCCAAAACCGGAGGCGAAGAATAAACCTTATTAACCGTTTTTGAATTAATAACAAGCTACCTAGCACCTTTGGTTACAGGTAGCTTTGTTGTTACTCACTGTTGTAAAATAAAAAAAGCCCTATCGTAAGATAAGGCTTTGTATATCAAAAATCATTTCTTACTTACCACCACTAGAAGATGATCTAGAGCGTGCAGAAGAAGATGAAGAAGAACCTGAGCTTGTGCTATATCTTGAAGATGATCTGGTTGTTCTGCTACCAGAAGTACTTCTAGAGATACTGTTGTTAACTCTGCTTTTTAAAGCATTGTTAGTAGTTGCTCTTTTAAAGAAAGTAGGGTTTTGTTTTCTAGATAAGCTAGAAAGTGTTCCATACTTATAACTTCCGTTGCTTACTGGGCCATAGTAAGGTCTTCTACCTCTGTAGTTATTATAGTAATCGTAATATCCAGTTCTGTAAATCGGTGTAGAGAATAAACCGATCATATTGCTCATAAAAGCATATTGACCGTAGAATTCCCAGAACGATCTACCACCACTGTCTGTTCTCCAGCTTCCATATTTTTGATTACCAACATATTTTGAGTATCCGGGAGGAGAAGTCTCTTTGGTCACTTTACCATCCTCTTTAGAGGCTACTTCCATACCCATGTCATTTTCATAGTATGCAAATGTATTCTCATCTACGTCATACCAGTCTGTAACCTCATCGTAAGGAGTGCCATCTGGTTTTTCTTTAATGATCTTATAGCGATGTTTATACTTGTCAGGAAAGCCACTTTCTACATCCATATCGTACAGAATAATAGTAAAGTTCTGTAATGAATCCATGTCGCGGATCATGACGTCTACTGGTGCTTTTTTGAAATCACTTCCTCCTCCGCATGAAACTAGTACAAATGCAGCGAAAATGGCTCCCAAATAGATTTTGTTCATAAAATTGAATCGAGATTTATTTTGAAAAAATGTTTATTAAAATCTACGTCTACGTTACTTCAAAGTTGTAAATTATGCAGGAAGAATATTGCTAAATGCTGATGCATCTACAAACTTGCCAATTGAGGCTTCGTAAGCTTCTTCGTCCCATTGTTCAATGTTTAGAACCCATTCTTCAGATTCATCAACATACTCCCAGTTTACAAACTCTTCAGACTCACCTTGAGACTCTACATTTTTAAAGTAACCCGGTCTTTCACTTTCTCTATAGAAAGTTTTACCATCGTAATTAACAATTTTTGGCGGACGACCTTTGTCTCTGATAGAATCTTCAACTTCTTCACCTAATTTACCAAAACTGATTTTTCTAGAAATGGTAAGGTAAAGATCATCATCTTCTTCTACATATAAATACACAGCATCGTCTGCACATGCTAACTTATATTCGTAGGTGAAATATTCGTTTCCCCAATCGTATTCATATTCTGCTTCTACCTCCCAAGTTTTTAAATCATAATCTAATATGAAGTTTTTTCTAATATCCCTAATATGAATATTGGTAGGGTCGTAATGAAGGCGATTTTCTTCTTCCTTCTTTTTCTTTTTAAAAAATCCGAAAGCCATATATAAATATTTTTATAAAAAAATTTTGCTAAATAACGTAAAGCTAACTAATAATTAAGGGATATTTTAATGATGTACTAAGCAACTAAACTTATAATCTTTTTTTTAGTTTGAAGAACCAGTCAATATTAATACCTTAAGAAAAAATTAAACTTTACTTATATAAAAATTAAGAGTTTTACCAATTATTATCCAAAAATGGAATTTTTAAGCCTGAATTCTACAAACTTATTGGGAATAAAAATTAAATTAATCAATTTTCAAAGGATTGTAAGATATAACTATGTTATATGGTAATTTTGTAGAATTATTACAGGTATTAAACTATGTATTTTATTTAGTGTGAGATAATGAGTAGTACGAGAAAGATATTATTTTCTGGAGAAAC
>PBYL01000376.1 GCA_002729595.1 Thalassovita sp.
AATATCAACCAGATAGAAACTATCGAAGATATGAGCAATATAATTATGCCCAACAAGATAATTCCGATAGGTGCATCTTATAAAACTAGTTTCTTTAAGAAGCTTAACTTTTTATAGTAGATCAGTCAAATAAGGTGATTTGGTAGTGTTTAACGCCATATCTAAATACTAGATAGGCAATATAGCCACAAGCAACACCAGACCAAGCGCCAAAAAATATATCACCCGGATAGTGAACACCTACAGCTATCCGGCTATAACTTACCAAGCCCGACCATAAGAATATTAGCCAAATATATTTCATTCTGTTTTTGAGCAATAGAAATAGGAATGTGGCTAAGCCAAATGTATTGGCCGCATGAGAAGAGACAAAACCAAATTGTCCGCCACAGCCTTTTACAGTTGTATGCACTAAATGTCCGATTTCTGGACTATGGCAGGGGCGTAATCTTTCAAAAAATGGTTTACAAACACTAGCAGAAAATTGGTCTGCCAATAATATTGTAAGAAGTATTCCTAGAATAGGCCAAAGCCCATACAGTTTGTGTTTCCAAAAAAGATAAATAATAATAATTCCATAAAAAGGAAACCAAGTGGCTCTACTGGTTACAAATACCATAAAGGCATCGCTCACAGGTGAATGGAATTGATTGAGAAAAAGGAATAATTGTTTGTCTAGTTGATCGAAGTACTCTATTAATTGCATACATTAAATTTTTTGCAAATTAAGTTAAGCTTTGGCTATATCAAAATTTCAGGAATGCCGCTTTTTACTTATATTTTTGCATTAAATGTTCAGGAAAAGTGTTTCTGAATTAATCAACAAATCTATTCAACCATTGTTAAATGAAGATATGTATTCTTTGCAACCAACAGGGAAATAATCTCAATTCTGATTATATACTTAAGTTTGGAAAGTTACTTGAAAGTGTAGGGGTAAATGTAATTGTAATTGCTGATACTGAGCATTATGCATTTAAAAAAGCGCAAGAAGTCGAGCTTTCTATTATACCAATCGAAACTTCGGATGGAGGTTTAACATTTAAATCTACTTATTCGCTAAATAAAGCTTTAAAAAAAGAAGTGCCAGACGCACTTATAGTTTGCCAGAAAGAAAATATTTCTGCGGCAGCTTTTCTTAAAAAATCAGCATTGCCCAAAAATTCCAAACTCATTTATTTGCAAACAGAAATATTTTCTAAAGAAGTAAGTGGCTTTTGGTCTGGAATAAAAGATTCTTTTTGGAGCTCCAAAATGCTTAAACAAATTGATTTGTGGATTACGCCATTAGCCATCAATCTCATGTTTAATAAAGAAAATCTACCGATAGATGAGAGCAAAATGACCTATTTGTTTCCTTCTATTCATTTAGATAATTTCTTAGATACAGATGCTTTAAAAGCGAGTTTGCAAATACCTCAAGATGAAACACTAATTGGTATTATTGAAGGAACTGAAGAAAATGCAACTGTTTTAATTGAAACCATTGATAGCTTGCGTAAAGATGGTTGCATGGTTAATGGGATGATTTTATTGAATGAGAAAGGGCGATATTCTGCAAAAAGACTAGCACTGTATCAACAAGTAATAGATTTAAAATTAGAAGACCATATCGAGATATTTTCTAGCGATCAGCTAACAGAGCAGCAATTTATCCATATAAGTGATATTCTGCTTTTGCCAGAGATGTCTGTTTTTAAAAGTCTAGAAGCTTTTGCAGCGGGTACATTGCTCATTGTATCTAAATGCGCAGCTAGTGAAAAGCTCATAGAAAATGGAGATTTGGGTTTGTTTTCAAATTTCGAACCCAAACAACTGAGTGAAAAGATTAATGAGTATTTAGATGATGTGCTAATGGCAGATATACTTTCAGAAAAAGGTAAAAAGCAAATTGATAAAAGTGGGGGAGAAACTACCTATGTAAAAAGGTTTTTAGAATTATTAGCGGATAATAACAAGTTTCTAGAGAGCTGAAAGGCACAATTTTTTTTTCTTGATGCCTGTATTATGTTCATTTTCAATATGAATACGTATTTTTGCAAAAATTTCATTAGGGTGAATCATTTTGCTTAATTAGTTATTTACCCTCTAAAGATCATAAACCATCAATAGTCTATGAGCGACTTGATAAAAGATATAGAGATCATCGACAAAAGTAAAGAAGTTTGCGATGTAGTAAATGTGTCGAAAGATAATGCGGTTGCAGGGCAGCGTAAATTGTATATAGAAAGCTATGGTTGTCAGATGAATTTTTCTGATAGCGAGATTGTAGCTTCGATTATGCAAAAAGAAGGGTTTGGAACAACTTCTAATTTTGAAGATGCAGACCTTATATTTCTTAATACTTGTTCTATTCGCGAAAAGGCTGAACAAACAGTAAGAAAACGTTTAACTCAATTCAATAAAGTAAAAGAAGAAAAGCCTTCTTTGCTTGTTGGCGTTTTGGGTTGTATGGCTGAGCGATTAAAAAGCCAGTTGCTAGAAGAAGAGAAAATTGTAGATATAGTTGCAGGACCAGATGCTTACAGAGATTTGCCAGGTTTAGTAGCTGAGGTTGATGATGGCAACAAAGGTGTAAATGTTTTCTTATCTCGTGAAGAGACTTATGCAGACATTACTCCGGTAAGATTAAACTCAAACGGAATTACTGCATTTATCTCAATTATGAGAGGTTGTGATAACATGTGTTCTTTCTGTGTAGTGCCATTTACTAGAGGTAGAGAAAGAAGCCGCGATCCACATTCTATTGTAGCAGAAGCGCAAGAGTTATTTGCAAAAGGTTATAAAGAAGTGACTTTACTTGGTCAAAATGTAGACTCTTACAAATGGTCTCCAGACGACAGCCTAAAAGGTAAAGCACAAATCGAAAAAGCTGAGAAAAAAGGTTCTGATGTTGAAGTGGTAAACTTTGCTAACCTATTAGAAATGGTTGCAAAAGTTAATCCTGATTTGCGTGTGCGTTTTTCAACATC
Source organism: Thalassovita sp. (assembly GCA_002729595.1). Classification (GTDB taxonomy): domain Bacteria; phylum Bacteroidota; class Bacteroidia; order Cytophagales; family Flammeovirgaceae; genus Chondrinema. Next base: position 2,973 of record PBYL01000376.1, read on the forward strand.
ACATCCAAAAGATATTACAGACGAAGTATTACATACAATGGCTGCTTACGAGAATATTTGTAAGTATATTCACTTGCCTGCTCAAAGTGGTAATACGCGTGTGTTGGATATCATGAATAGAACTTATACAAGAGAAGAATATATTAACAGAGTAGATGCTATTAGGAGAATCTTAGGTGATGATTGTGGTATCTCTTCAGATATGATTGCGGGTTTCTGTACAGAAACTGAAGAGGAGCACAAAGAAACCATTACCTTAATGGACTATGCTAAATACGATTTTAGCTATATGTTCTTCTATTCTGAAAGACCGGGAACTTTGGCTGCTAAGAAATTTGAAGATGATATCCCTCTAGAAGTGAAAAAGCGCAGATTAAAAGAGATCATCGATAAGCAGACTGAAATTTCTCTAGAAAGAAATAAAAGAGATGTGGGTAGAGTGTACAAAGTGTTGATTGAAGGCACTTCTAAAAGGTCTGAAGAACAGCTTAAAGGTAGAAATTCTGCTAACAAAGTAGTTGTATTTCCTAAAGGATCACATCAGCCTGGAGAATATGTAAATGTAAAAATTACAGAATGTACTGCTGCTACTTTAATTGGTGAAGCTGTAGATTAAATTAATAACTGATCAAATAAAAGATAAATTTAAGCTGATGAGCAAAAGAATTTTAATATCAAGTGGTAATCATCTGGAAGATGAAGTTGGTTATTCTAGAGCTGTAAGAGTTGGGAATATCATTGAAATCTCTGGAACTACCGCTGTAGTTGATGGTAAAATAGTTGGAGTAGGTGATGCTTACGAACAAACCAAGTGTATTTGCCAGAAAATTGAAAAGGTATTAAAAGATGCTGGTGCTTCATTAGCCGATGTTACCAGAATTAGAATTTATCTTACTGATATTGGCTACTGGAAAGATGCAACCAGAGCTTATTCAGAATTTTTTAAAGAAATAAAACCAGCTTGTTCTATTTTAGAAGTAAATGGTTTTATTGGCGACGAATTATTGGTCGAATTAGAAACCAGTGCGGTAGTCGCAGAATAATTTACGAAACAGATAACTGTTCATACATAGCCTCATTGAATTCTTTCAGTGAGGCTAATTTTATATGTGAAGCACCAAACTTCGGATTGTCAAAATTTTCTGGTTCTGGAACCACAATAGTTTTCATTCTGGCTGCAAGTGCCGAAATCATTCCCATAAAAGAATCTTCCAGAGCAATACATTCTTGGGGTTTCACACCTAAATCAATTGCAGTTTCGATATACACTGCTGGGTGAGGCTTGCCATACTTTTGGTCTTCGGCTGTATGCAGAATCTCGAAATATGAGTCAATTTTAAGGTGTTTTACTATCTTTTTAATAAGTAACATCGGCGAGGATGAAGCCAAACCTATTTTTAAGCCTTTTCCTTTAAAGAATTCTAGAATCTCAACAACTCCATCCATCGGAACTGCAGTAGCTTCTACTTCCTTCATAAACTCGTCAAAAATATCTTTCTTTACCTCTTCAATCGATGTTCCTTCCCACGGAAACTTATTATACCAATGTTGCACAGCTTCTTCAATACGTAAACCCATGGTTTGTTTGCAGACTTCCGGCGTTAAATGCACGCCAACTGTGGCAAAAGATCGAATCTCTGAGCTTCTCCAAAGTGGTTCAGAATCTACCAATAAACCATCCATATCGAAAATAGCTGCCTTTAATGTCATTGTTTTTGGAGTTTGAGGTGTAATGGAATTTTATCTTTTAACCTTTGATCGTGGGTAGAGATTAAAAGCGTAGCATTGTATTTTTTTGCCTGAGTTTCCAGAATGTGGTAAACAGCTTCACAGTTTTCGTCATCCAAACTAGAGGTCGGTTCATCTGCTAAAATTACCGAAGGTTCATTTAACATTGCTCTGGCAATACTTAATCTTTGCGCTTCTCCTTGGCTAAGCTGAAAAGTTTTAGCGCTTAGTTTATCGCCAATATGTAATTCTGCTAAAACCTCTTTTACTCTGGCTAAATCTTTCTTTTCTCCTGCAAAATACTGCGCCATTAGCATATTATCTTTTACACTGAGCGAGTCAATCAAATGTGCTTTCTGAAAAATAAGCCCAATGTTTTTACCTCTAAACTTATCTCTTTTTGCCGGTGTAAGATCAAATAGTTGGGTATTTGCAATTTTTACACTTCCAGATTTTGGTTGTAAAATTCCAGAAAGTAAATGGAGTAGGGTAGATTTTCCACTTCCCGAAGGGCCAAGCATCAAGCAAGTTTCTCCTTGAGATAATTGCCAGTCAGGAAATTTTATAAACTTTTTATCGTCATAGGAAGCACTCAACTTTTCTATTTCTATCATTTTATTCTGGAACTATTTCTTCGGCTTCTTTTAAATTATATATAAGGCCAGTTTCACCATCATTTAACTGCAAGGTTCCTTTAAAAGTAACCTGTTCATCCATCTCGTATTTACGTTGCTCATCTGTAAAAACCGCCATTACTGTTTCAATACCGGCACCTCCACAAAAAAAGCAACTGCTGTATGGTAAAGCTGAAATGATGATAGAACCATCTTCTGTATCCATCGGCAATACATAGCCTTTTAAGCTAATGGTTTTACCTTCTAGATTTTTGGTTTTATCACTGAATTTAGGAAAGCCAATTTGGGTATTATAAACCCTGCTATATTTCTGATACCAATCTATATCTGATAGGGTAGTCCAGATGTCTTTGTCTTGCTGCGCGAAAGAATTTTGGGTAATAAGCGCAAATATTGATATAATAATTAATTGTTGTAGAACTCGCATTTTGTAAAAATACTGGTGAATTAATGATTTTACAATGGAATAACTGTAACAAAAAAAGTTAAATGAATAATTCTGATTTAGAACTCAGGTATTCCTTTGATTTTTGAGTATTTCATAATGATATCAACTTCACATTCTTAAAATTAAAAAGTTTTGCCGCTTTTATCACGGATTGAATAATTCGCAAGGCAATTTCTTTTATACTTGCGCTAAATACATTTAAATCCCGATTTATGAGAAAACTACTACTACTATCACTATTTACATTACTTTCAATAGCTTTATTTGCCCAAAGTAATTTACCAGTTATCCTGTCTATGAGAGATAGGGCAAAAATTCAAGACGATTTACTAGAAGATAAAATTAGATCAGTTTTGCCGGCTTTAATGGATCACGCAGGAATTGATATGTGGGTGATAACAGCCAGAGAATACAACGAAGATCCGGTAATTGAAACTATGCTACCTGCCACTTGGCTTGCAGCTAGAAGGAGAACAATTTTGGTGATTTACAAGCCAAAAGGTACCGAAGAAATTGAAGCTTTAGCCATTGCCAGATATGATGTAGGAACAGTATTTAAAAAAGCTTGGGACAAAGAAGCTCAGCCAGATCAATGGAAAGCTTTGTTGCAGATAATTGAAGAGAGAAATCCAGAGAAAATTGGAATAAATAAGTCGGAGCATTTTGCACATGCTGATGGAATTACATCCTCAGAATACGACAATTTAATGGCAACTTTGCCACAGAATTACAGAAATAAAATAGTTTCTGCATCGGATTTGGCTGTTTCTTGGTTAGAAACTCGAACTCCTAGAGAAATGGCTATTTACGAGCAAATTTGCCGAATTGCTCATGTTATTATTGCCGAAGGATTTTCAGATAAAGTAATTCAACCGGGAGTAACTACTACAGATGATGTGGTTTGGTGGTTTAGAGAAAGAATTAAAGAACTTAGATTAGATACTTGGTTTCACCCAACGGTAGACATTCAGAGAAATAATGCGACTTCTGAATTGTATGCATTTAGCGGCAGACCGGGTTTCAATGTAATTCAACCTGGAGATTTGCTACACTGTGATTTCGGAATTACTTATCTGGGTTTAAATACAGATACACAAGAGTTGGCTTATGTTTTAAAAGCAGGTGAAACGGATGCACCAGAATATTTAAAAGCGGCACTAATGGCAGGAAATCGCGCGCAAGATATTCTTACTAACCAATATCAAACTGGTAAAACCGGAAACCAGATTTTAGCAGGTGCTTTAGCACAAGCAGCAACAGAGTCTAACAGAGCGACAATTTATACACATCCGATTGGTTACCATGGTCATGCAGCAGGTCCAACAATTGGTATGTGGGATAATCAAGGAGATACACCTTTTAGAGGCGATTATCCATTGTATCCAAACACGGCTTATTCTATTGAGCTAAACACAAAAGTTTTTATAGAAGCTTGGAATAAAGATATAAGAGTGATGTTGGAAGAAGATGCTTTTTTCGATGGAGAAAAAGTGAGGTATATCGATGGTAGACAAGAATCTTTATTGTTAATACCTAAGCCTGCAAGCCATCTAGGTAATTTGAAATAAGAAGTATTACAATAAAGAAGCGAGCCTGTAAATTATTACAGGCTCGCTTTTTATATGGTTTTACAGAAGCTTTTAATATCTGTTTGATGGATCAATAGCCAATTCCTCTAATGTCATTTGTTCCAGAATTTTTACTTCTTCTTTATAGTCAACATTAAGCTCATCTTTTGTTTCTAGCTCAGAAATTACCTCAAAAGAAAAGCTGTCTTCTCCGAATTCTTTCCAGTCTTTTTGCAAAGGTTTCAATCTGTGGTTTCCAAAGTTTAACTCCATTCGGTGTCTGTTAAACTTGGCATTTATATCGGTGTTTCCTTCAATAAGCACCTTATTATTTTTATTATTCTTAATTTGATAAACACCCATAAGCGGCTTCATTTGCTTATAGGCTTCTTTTAGTTCTTTTTTAGTTTTCATAATTAATTTGACGTCTAGTTATTTATCTGGCCGATTTTTCCAGGTTTTTTCTCTACTTCTAATAGTGTATAAGTAAGTTAAAGTTACACCAGCTACCTGATTAAGCGAACCTGTTGGTGCATCTTCTGCATCTCGATCGATGATGTTGTTTAAGCCTTGGGTTAGTCTGGCTTCTAATTGTATAGTACTTTTACCAAAATTTACAGCGATACCCATACCTGCAGAAACACCATACTCAAACTTTACTGCATTACTTTCTTGGTAAGAATAAGCAGCAGTATCAGTCGCCAAGATATTATCTGTGTAGCTAGAATCTGTGCCCATTAAAAAGCCAACATGTGGGCCTAGGTTAAAGAATACATTCATTTTATCACCACCCACATAGATATGCGTAAGAATGGGAACTTCAAGGTAATTATATCTATATCTCTGTAATCTGTTAAGTAATGCTCCTTCGTCTCCGGCTCTACTAAAGTTTTCAATCCAACCTTTTTGGCTGTAATTCAATTCTGCAATTAAACCAACATGTGGGTTAGCAGAAACTTTTACCACTGCGCCAAAGGTCATTCCCGGATAAAAATCGAAGTTTAAACCCGTATTGGGGTCGAAGCTAACGGTGGAGAAATGGTATTCACCTTTAAGCCCAACAGATACTTGGGCATTGGTTTTAATTATAATTAAAGTAAATAAGACAAATAAAATGAAGGTGCTTTTACAGAATATTTTCATTAAGGTTTTAGATTCGGTATACAACACTATTAATGTAAAAACAGGAAATTAAGTTAACCTGCTGCAAAATTGCGATAAAAAAAACCGGAAGTAATACTTCCGGCTTAAAATTTCTAAAATTTACCGTACCAAACGGCAGTCATATAAAAAATTTACTCTATTTACTTCTTGTTTTTTGCAATCAATACTGGAATTTTAGAATGGTATGCCAAACTTTTAGACACGCTTTTATGGAATAGTTTTTCTATAAAGCCTCTTTCTTGTGGTGTAACTACCATTAAATCTATCTCATTTTCTTTCATATACTCTTCTAAACCATGCTCTACTTTTTTGTCTGCAAGCATCTTAAAGTTTAACTGATTTACTGGTGTAAAAAAGTAATTTCTCTTTAACATGTTCATATTCATATCGTCAGCATAAGTAAGCGCCGGATCGGTATTAATATGTAAACAAGTGATTTCAGAATTAAAATATTCACCAATTGTTTGAAGTGTGTCAATTACCTCACTATCATTATCTGAGAAATTAGTAGCAAAAACTATTTTGTTTAAGCCATGAAACTCAGAGTTTTCAGGAATAACAAATACTGGAATATCAGTTTTTTCAATAACAGAAACAGTAATGCTGCCCAACAATACTTCTTCTAAACCACTAGCACCTTTTGTTCCCATTACTATCATATCGATATTTTTCTCATTCGCAATGTTTGCGATGCTATCTGCTGCCACACCTTCTCTAATTTCTTTTAAAAACTGTAAAGGTTCTCCACTTGAGCTATAAAGTGTTGTATTGTACTTTTCTATGATCTCTTGAAGTCTTACTTCACGATCATACTTAATTTCGGCATTTAAGGTCTGCATGTAAATTCCAGAAGAATATTCCATTCCCATTGGAATATCTATTGGATAGGTATTGAATAACGTGATACTAGACTCTAATTCTTTTGCGATTTCTACTGCGTAGGAGAGGGCATTGATTGAGTTTTCTGAAAAATCGATGGGCACCAGTATTTTGTTCATGATAGTAATATTTTAATTAAAAAATAACTAATTGCTTATGGTTAATTATACCCTAATTTAATAAAAATTAGGCGATTTGTAAATGATGTTAGTCTTTAATATTTCATGATAAAAGTCATGGAAAGTGGTGGTGAATCATCATTTACTATTAATACTACATAAAATAGATTTGCCAGTAAAGAAAAGTGTTCAACAGACACTTAGTAAACATGATTTTAAAAAATGATTAAATAAGGGTAGATCTATATAGTCATCTAAAAAAAGTCTTAAAAAAGTTGAATAAAGACTTGGTTTATGTTAGTAATTTTAGATTAAATTGAACTTACACCCTGTTGGTTTTACTGGCAGGGTGTTTTGCGTATTTAATCTTTTACTACTTTTAGCAGCACAACTGAGATAAATATCATTTTGTTTAGCTAAATAGAACTTATTACATTTTTTAACAGTTTGTAAATTTTTTATTTTTGTTAGTTTTAGGTTTGATTTTTACAGCATTTATAAACTGAATTGACTAATAACTGATAATGGAAATGATCGAATTTTTTTATTGCAAAAAAGCATATAAAAGCCTAGTAATACCGATAATTGTCGCGTTTAGCTTGTTTTCTTGTGGACCAAAACACAATGAGGCTGAACTGAAAAAATTTACAAGAACACAACTTCGTGAGTGGAATAAATACCTCACAGATGTGATGATTGCAGATATATTTACACCGCCAGTTTGTAGTAGAATTTATACATATTCAAACATTGCTGTTTACGAAACTTTAGTAAACGAAAATGCTGATTATAAAACACTACAATCTCAGGTAAAAGGATTGAAGGATTTGCCAAAGCCAGCAGCTGATAAAAAGTATTTTTTACCTTTATCAGGTCTAGTGGCTTCATTTACTGTAAGTAAAAAGTTAGTCTTCGCCGAAGAAAAAGTGGATACTTACGAATCAGAGTTTTTAAAGGAAATTCAAAAAATTGGTATCGATAAAGATATTTTTGAAAACTCTGTGGCTTATGGAAAGGAAATGGGAGCAGCCATAATTGATTGGGCAAATCAAGATGGTTACATCCAAAGACAGTCTTTGCCAAGACATATCTTAAACGATAAACCAGGTAGCTGGCAACCTACTCCTCCAGATTATTTACCGGGTATTGAGCCGCATTGGAGTACAATGAGAACCTTTGTAATCGATTCTGCTAGCCAGTTTGCTCCACCGCCTCCAACAACTTTTGATTCACTCCCAGGCTCACAATTTTATGCTGATGCGATGGAGGTTTATAATGCAGTAGACTCTGCCAGAAGTGAAAATGGAGATAGGTTAGAAATTGCGAAGTTTTGGGATTGCAACCCAAATGTTTCTTATACAAAAGGACACGTAATGTTCTTCCACCAAAAAATTTCTCCTGGTGGTCACTGGATGTCAATTGCTGCCACTGTTTCTAAAGGATTAGATTTGGATATGATGCAGCAATCAGAAATGTTTACTAGAACTGCTATCTCCTTAGCTGATGCATTTATTAGCTGCTGGGATGAAAAATATAGAAGTGACCTGATAAGACCAGAAACATATATAGATAGATATATTGAGCCGGGTTGGGAGCCAATTTTGCAAACACCTGCATTCCCAGAATATACAAGTGGGCACTCAGTAATTTCGAGAGCTGCTGCTACTGCGCTTACACATTTATTAGGTGATAATATTGCTTTTGTAGATTCTACCGAAGCTCAGTTTGGTTTACCAGTAAGATCTTATTCTTCTTTTTATCAAGCTTCTGATGAAGCTGCGATTAGCCGTATGTATGGTGGAATTCACTACAGACCGGCATGTTTTAATGGAATTGAACAAGGCAGACAAGTAGGAGAGTATGTTTTTCAGAAGCTAGTAACTAGAGAAAATAATAATGTAGCGGAGAAAAACTGATAAATTAAAAGGCTATAAAAAAGAAAAAGCTCTGTAAATCAAGTGTTTACAGAGCTTTATTTTTATGTAGTAGCGGAGACGGGAGTTGAACCCGTGACCTCAGGGTTATGAACCTAATTTTGAGTGGTTTTTAACGAACCCAGACGGTCTAAAAATGCCCTTATAATGCATTTAGAGGCGTTTTTATATTTTTTAAGACTTGGATGGTGTCAGCGTAAACCGTAAATTGTTGTACTTATGTTGTACTAAACTCGGTAAGCAATGGCATCTATAAAAGCAATTTTACGAAAGACAAATCAACCACGGAAAGATGGTAAATGGCCACTGGCCATTAGGGTTACCAAAGATAGAAAATCAAAATTCATCTGGCTGAAGCAGTATGTCAATGAGAAAGACTGGGATAGCCGTAATGGAACGGTAAAACGCTCGCACCCCAACTCGGCCAGGCTTAATCACTTGATTGCAAAGAGAATTGCTGAACTCAATAACTTGGTGTTGGAGATCGAGGATAAAGAGGAGAGTACCTCAATCATTGATATAAGAAATGCACTAACTAAGAAAAAGCGCAAAAACGTAACATTCTTTGAGCTTGCCCAAGAACGCTTGGATGACTATAAGAAGAGAAAAGTATTCACGGTTCATGATACTGATGAGGGACGTATCAAGACTTTTAAAAAGTTCTTGGGAGGAAAGGACATCCACTTTCATGAGATTACCATTCCGCTCCTCAAAAAATTCAGAACTTATCTTATTGCAACTAATGGCAACTCTGAGCGGACGATAGCAAACTATTACATTCTGATTCGTACCCTTTTTAACCAGGCTATTAAAGAAGGTATTGTGGAAAGAAAGTATTATCCATTTGGAGGTGATGGTATTTCTATAAAGTTAGGTGAAAGTGCCAAGATCGGTCTGAATGAAGAAGAACTGAAAATTTTAGAGAATATGAAATATGACCCTTCTTCAGCCAAGTGGCACACATTGAACGTATGGCTAACCTCTTTCTATTTTGCGGGCATTCGTATTTCGGATGTGGTAAAACTAAAATGGAGCGATATACCGGATGGACGGCTTTACTACAGGATGGACAAAAACCAAAAAAGGGTGTCTCTAAAAATTCCCGAGAAAGCCCAGCGAATTTTTGATCTTTATTTACCAGAAAAGAGATCAGAGGACGATTTTATATTTCCTGATCTCAAAAAAGCTAACCTCTCAGATAAGGAGGATGTCTATACTAAAGTTAAAACAGCTTCAAGACGATTTAACAGGTACCTGAAGAAAATTGCTAAGGATGCAGAGATAACCAAAAATCTATCCAATCATATATCCAGACATTCTTTCGGCAATATTTCGGGTGATAAAATTCCAATACCGATGCTTCAGAAACTTTACAGGCACTCTGATATCAAAACTACTATTGGATATCAGAACAACTTTCTTTATCAAGATGCGGATGATGCGTTGGACGCTGTAATTGGGTTTTAAGATTAAATGCGACATAGAGTTTTTAATCAAACCCTTCACTAAAGAATTCCTCAAGGGAAACCCCTAAAGCATTTACAACCCTTACAAGACTACTGAATCTTAGGTCTTCGCCTTTTTCATATCGCCAATATTGAGATCGGGAAATGCCATGCTCTATGGCAAAGGTCTCGTAATTCATATGGCCCTTTTCTGTTCTTAACTGTTTTATTCTGTTGGCCAGCTTGGCTATATACTCTTTTTTAGAATGATCTTCCTGTTCGTTCATTCCGTAAAAAAGGCATTAAATACCTTAAAAAGTTACTCCTTATTAAGTACATCTAATAAGGTGTATTGAGTGTATTTGTTTATCTTAGATATAATATTTTTTCATTATAAAGCATTAAAATATGGCTTCAAAGAATGCAGAACAGTTGAAGTTACTCTTTGCTCGAGTGACTCATGATATACTGAGTCCTATACATTCAATCCAGGGGTTAGCAGAAATTACAGCCAAAGAGCCCGATCTAAATAAAAGAACAGAATATGGGCTAATCCTTTTGAAAATGACTCGTGATTTATCACAAAGAGTTGAAAAAATAATCAGAGAATACTATGACCCAAATCACTCTACCGATCAAATTAATTTATCAAAAATGACTCAATCCATTATTGATCAAATCCGACCTCCCGATGAAATGAGTATTGAAATTAGTGATAATACAGAAATTCCATTCTTTTCTCATTACAATAGGTTGTATTCTGTCTTACAAAACCTAATTGATAACAGTGTAAAGTATCGTAGTGGAAATATGGGATTTGTAAATGTACAATTTGATGATGTTGTGGAGGGAATAGTTATAACAGTTGCTGATAATGGAATAGGAATACCAGAGCCATTGCAGCAAAAAATATTTCATGAGGGATTCAGGCTTAGTCAAAATAATCACGGATATGGGCTAGGCCTTTATCTGATTAAAAATTTGGTGGATGAGTTAGGTGGAAAGATTGAATTGGAAAATTCTTCAGTTGGAACAACTTTTTACGTTAAATTGCCGAACACTAATTTACAATAATCTCACAGACGTTTGGTTTTGGTTAGGCCTGCATAATTTTTTTAAACTATATGATATACCTTCACAAAGGGGTATCTATGATTTAAAATTATGAAGGATCAATTGCGGGCGTATCTTGATGGTTTTTTGAAGTTAGAAGGAGAAGCTGCAGACGAAATTGATTCAAAATTTTATACGAAACAGTATCCCAGAAGTAGTTTTCTTGCTGTAGAAGGAGAAATTACTAAAGAAGTACATTTCTTGATCAAAGGCTGTTGCAGGTTCTTCCATAAAAAGAACAACCGGGCTATCACTCATTGGTTCTCTTTCGAGAATACTTTTACTACCTCATTACGTAGTTTTACCACTCAAACCCCTTGCGAAGAATATATACAGGCTATTGAGGAATGCACAGTGCTTAGTCTGAAGCATCAAGACTTGATGAGGATGTATGACAAACACAAACAATGGGAGCGGCTGGGCAGGCTCGTAATGGAAGATTTTAGCAGACGCATGCTCGACAGAGTTACTGCCCTCCAAAATCTTACTGCTAAACAACGATACATAATGCTGCTTCAAAGCGAGCCAAGAATAATCCAGAGAATACCACTAAATCTTGTTTCTTCTTATTTAGGTATTTCAGGAGAAACTTTAAGTAGAGTACGTTCTGAAATTCGGATTTAATGATATTTTTTTGACATATATCAAAAAATGCTGGGTCACAAATACCGTATAAAACGGAATAATGTCAAAACAATTAAATTATTTGTCCAAAAAACGATAAAAGTTTTGACTTGATAACAACACCCAAACCAGCATCATTATGGAAAATCTTAACGCATTCTACCGAATGCTTGATGGCGACCTTTCACCCGTCAGCAATTTAATGTCGCACCAGCATTACCTGGATTTTTTGAAGGACAGATTTCCGGATTATGACAGGTATTTAACCATCAGTTTATTAAAGAAGAACCAGACCTACTCCATAAAAGAACTCAGGGAGTTGTGTTTCAGTGAGATTTACTACGTATCCCAAAATGAAAATCCCCAAAAAGGAAATCATTCGGCTTTGGACTATCTCTGCCAGCAATTGAACCTTTCCGAAGAGGCCATTAAGCAATGGTATTTAGCTGAAAATGATCAGTATGCCAGCCTGGAATTGCTGGTATCTGATAAGTATGAAAACCTAACGGGAGAACAAGCAAGATTCTACTATTACCAAGTCTTTTGTGATGAGACTGTAGCTGTCATTAAAGAAAAGCTAACAGGAAGCTTACTGGAACAGAAGGATAGTCAAATTAAATCCTTCGTGCGCAAATATCAGATACTTGTGAACGGATACATTCAAACATTGCTTTACGATCTTATCTCGCCTGAGGAGCATAGTTCGCTGTTTCAGTTATCCGGTAAATATACCACCACAGACATTTATAAATTGGTTTACCAAAGCCTAGATGAAGTACTTTTCTTTCTTGAGAAATCTTTCGGAAAGTACTTAGACTTTGCGTTTCCTGTACCTTATAAAAGTAGGTTACTGATCGCTGCTCTTCATGCTAATAAGCTAAGTCAAGTGCTCAACCACCTGGAGTGGTCAAATTTAGATTATTTGCTGCATGAACTTGTCATTACCCCTTTTCACCGGTTAGGCAAGTTGGAACCTGTCACTATAATATACCAGTATCAACAATATGATCTGGCCTATTTGCAAGCATTTTATGAAGCAGTGATAGAAGAAAAACCCTTGGATTATAAAGGTGTACTCATGATACTTTGGCGCATGAATTATAACTCGCTAAAATTCTTCAATTATCTTACCAGACAAATCAATCAGGAAATAAAGATGATGGAAAGTACGAGAGAAAAACTGGAGAAACTTTATTACTATCAGAAATTGGGTAACCAACTACCATTGAAGACCAGGCTCTGTTACAATGATCAACTACTACCCCTCAGGGAACAAATGGCCATTTGGCTACAAGAAGAAATCAGCTACCTGAAAAAGAAAGCCAAATACAGCTATAATGATGGCTTAATTGATATCTTAAATGATAAAAAACAGCTTAGAATGTCGGTAGCACAGCTTTCCTTATTTGTAAGAGCGTTTTTTGAAACAGGATTGGTAGATGGTACCCGTCAGGAATTATTGCAATTTATCACTCGACACTACCGTACCGATCAGCAAGAAAACATCTCATTTGGTAGCTTGAAAGGAAAATACTACAAAGTAGATACCGGCACAAAGCGTGCAGTTGGCCGCATGATGAAAAGGATGCTGGCCCATATTGAAAACGCAGGTAAAATCGTTTAAAGATCATCCCTTTCCCTCAACAAATCAATACAGCCATGTTCGTCAAGTAAATTGAGCAGGCTTGCCAGGCACCTGTATCCGAAACCCTGGGTTTTTAATAGATCCGGTGCGCTGAATTCCAGCATCTCGTTCAGGTTTTTAAACTCCATACGGTACATAAAAGCGGATAGTTCCTCTATGATTGGGAGCTGATCTACCGGTTTATGCAAAATTTCAGGGTCCCCTGGGGGTAACTTTTGTGTCATTCTAAATGTGGTTTTCACAGTTAAAACCGAATATACGGGGGTTCCTTTGAAGTATCAATAAAAAAGTTTTTAAAAAATCAACCTCTTAACCATTTGAAATACAGCGAGTTGTTTCTGGTCTCAGGGGTAACTGGGACCGGTGAAGGACTGTTTTCGCATTAAAATAACTCCTCTCTTTACAGCCATAAACAGATCAAAGATGGCTGTAACAAATCAACATCAACATTCGGTAATGCTATCTGCCCGCTGGGTAAATGCAGAGAACCTCAGACGAGCTTTAAAAGAAATAAGCCTGTCGCAAAATGACAAGTTGATATTTAGTAGCCATCACTATCTGCCAAGCCGAGAGGTATTCTCGGTACTTGAACAACATTTAACTGCTAAGTGATGGAAATAATTGTCTTTGAAAAGGAAGCCTACCACCGCATGCACCGTGAACTGATGGGCATGTTTAAGCAGGCACTAAAGGAAGCCAAAGAAGAAGCCCTGGCCAATGCTGACCCGGCCAATGACTGGCTTTCTACCGATGAAGCTAAAAAACTGTTGGGTATCCGCAGCAAAACCAAGCTGCAGGAGCTGCGCGATATTGAAGCGATCAAATTCACCAAGCACGGTCGCATCATTCGCTACTCTAAAAAGAGTATCCTGGAATACCTGGAGCGCAATGTACCCAGCTACTGATTGTAAACAAAAATGTAAACAACGTAAACATGGATTCATTACAAGAACAGATTGATTTTATGCAGAAAGAGCATGACCGCTGTAAACTTGTTTACAACTTCCTGCTCAGGGAATTTGGTCAAAAGCATATCCATCATTTTGATAAGGAAATCTCCGAGAAGATTGATTTCTCACGAGCCATCGTCAAATCACTGCAAAACCTTCAATCTATAAGAAATGAAAAAGACCACTAATCATAAACTTCATTTTGATTATGGCAGGGTGTTTCAGAGCACCAAGTCTTTCATTGACAGGCACAACAGCAGGCAAAGCCAACTCACCCAAAAACTCAATGCCAACCACCGGGCTACTGCAGAACTGATTGTCCGGCTTTACCTCAAACAACTCAATAAAGCAGCACAGCTTGACCAACTGGATACTAAAAGCCTCCCTGGTTTTAACACTTATAACGAAAGCCTGGCCAAATGCAAAGGCTGCACCAAGCGCACGATCATCAATCATCGGGAGCGCCTGGTAAATGCTAGGTTCATTATTAAAGAAAACCACTGCGGCCAGGGAGGGGTGGAGATCTGGCTTAACCCTGAAGTTTTAGGAATGGCAAAGTTATCAACTACCTGTGGGGATAACGTGATGAAAATCGGAGAAGTAGCCTCTCTTTTTTACGAAAAAGCGAAAAATTTTCACCCTTTAGTTCATGAACAACATGAACAAGAAAATAATAATAGCTATGTTGATAAGTCAGTAACTTCTGAAACAGGCCAGCATGAATATGGCGTTCCCGCTGGTCACAGTCATGGCTTGTCCGAACCTAACCCACAGCCTACGCATTCGGCCAACGCCACAGGAACACGACATGAACAAGACAAGAACACGGAGGAAAATGCTAACCCTGCCTCAAACCGGCAAGAAAAAGCTCCTGAAAAGCCTTGTAAAGCTGAAAAACAGGAACAAAAGCTGGGGGCGGGGCGCATTTTCTTACTTACCCTGATACGTCAGTTCTGGGCTTATGCCCGAAAAGTGCTCTATCCGGATTTGGTGTTGTCTGATCGCGAAGAAAAAGAAATTCTCAACCTGATTTGGGAATCAGTCTATGGAAAACTACAATGGCAGGCTACCGAAAAAGAATGCCTCAACTACCAGGAGACGGCTTATAGCAGGATCAACATGGTTGCCCGCTGGCTAGCCAGAAGTCCCGGACACTGGATACCCAAGCCGCACATCTACTTCCACCCCAACAATGAGCGAAACGGCTTCAAAAAGACCTGGCTGTGGTACGTAAAGCAGGAAACACTCAAGCTGGAAATCCGCAACCAGCTCTTGCTACAGCAGGTCAAAACCGAATGGCAGCAACATGAACAGGACAAAGGCCGCTTCCGGGAAAAGACACGTTTACAACTCTTCCGCATCCAGCAGAAAAGGCTGGCCAAATACCGGGATGAATCATTGAATCAAGCCTATCAGCAATGTTTACACCGTTGTTTACACTTGCAAGACCTCAAACGTAAACACCATGCTTAGTGAACGCCTGCAGCGGGAAGCCCTTTCCAAATGCATTGTCTGGTTCTACGATGGCAATGTTCGTACCTTCTATTCGCTGGACAAAACGCACCAAAGGGCAAAAGCTAATAAGGCCTTGGGCATGCGCAGACTGGAGAAAATGCTGATGGAGACATTTAAAGGACAATGGGAAACCGCCATTATCTATGAAAATAAAGTTAATGGCAATGAGCTGGCACGGTTCAAAAGAGGTGCAAGAGTTTAGCCAAATATGTATGACTGGACCGACTCTTGATGTGGTGTGTAAAACTTGAAGACAATGGAAGAAATTAGAAAAAGAGGGGCTTTTGAGAGATTTGAAGCGTTTCTTTATTCACGTAAATTCGTTTTTATCGTGGTTATTGCCGGTACTATCCCCATGATCATGCACTCCCATCAGTTATTTTACAATGCATCGCCATTTCAGGGTAACGACCTGTGGAAAAACATTTATGCACTCTTTTATGCCATTAGCTTTGACCTGACTATCCTGGTGTTCACTATCCATGTGATCAAACGAAAGCCTGCGCTTTACGCCATCTTTGTTTTCATCATGAACTTGCTATACTATAATCCATTCTCCTTTCTGCAGCCTGCACTTATTATAGGATTTACCAAAGTATTTTTAGCTGGTGTACTGGCTTTCACTGGCTATAGTTATGCTGAGTTGTTTGTAGATAAGGTTAATGAAAGCAAAAAAGCCACTTCAAACCGCAAGAAGCCGGTTTACAGACCTGTAAACACTAATGTAAACGGCCAAAGTAAACAAGAATTTCAATGCAATGAATGTGGGAAGGGCTTTCACTCACAGAAAGCTCTAAATGGTCATATGAAAGTGCATTAGCGGCAAATTTTTAATATTTAAGCATTTGCTTAAACTTTTATTTCTTACCTTCGTTATTTAAGTAACTGCTTAAATAATAGAAGTATGACTAAATCATGTATCCGGGTATTCGCTGATGTAGCACAAATCCAGCAATGTAAAACCGAAATAGACCGGGTGGAGCCAACCATTGCCAGCATCGCCAGAGCTTTGAGTCTGTCAGGCAATGAAGTCCGGCTCAAAATCCTTTATCTGCTTAATAAGGAATCCCAACTGTGTCCTTGTGACCTAAGTGACATTTTGAGTATGACCGTACCAGCCATTTCGCAGCATTTGAAAAAACTGCGTGAGGGAGGACTTGTAGTGAGCGAAAAAGTAGGACAAACCGTATTCTATTCACTTCACAAAGAGAACCTGAAGGTAATCAATCCAATTTTAGACAGCCTTGCAATAACAGAACAAAAATCTACTGTGTCATGAATACAAGTAACCAACATTCTAAACAGTCTACTATGTCAACAAAAAGCGCGGGTGCCGGATTGCTGGCTGCTATAGTAGCTTCGCTGTGTTGTATCACCCCGGTAATTTCGCTGTTGGCGGGAATTGGTGGTATCGCAGCTACTTTTTCATGGATGGAGCCATTCAGGCCGTACTTAATTGTGCTGACAATTGGTGTATTAGCTTTCGCCTGGTATCAAAAGCTCAAGCCATCCAAAAAGCTTTCGGGACAAGAAGAAATTGACTGTGCTTGTGAAACAGACGAAGAATCTTCATTCTGGCAATCAAAGAAGTTCCTGGGAATAGTTACAGTGTTTGCGGCCCTGATGCTCGCTTTTCCTACCTACTCGCATATATTCTATCCAAAAAATGACAGTATTGGTGTTATTGGCGATAATGATCAGACACAAATCAAGTTAGCCGATTTCAAAATCAAAGGAATGACCTGCACAGGCTGTGAGGAGCATGTAAAGCACGCGGTATCCTCTTTAAATGGTGTACAAGTAGTATCTGTTTCCTATAAAGACGCGAGCGCTCAGGTAAAATACGATGCGTCAATAGTCGGTTTAGACAAAATTACGGAAGCGATCAATGGCACTGGATACACTGTGTCAGATTCAAAAGTAAGCGATTGGCGCGCACAATCTGATATTTTTCAAACCATAGAATTACCCGGCAAAGGGATGACCTGCTCAGGATGTGAGTCTCACGTGACCCATGCAGTCGGTGAACTTGCTGGAGTTAAAGAGGTGAAAACATCCTACGAGAAGGGTAATGCCATTGTCAAATATGATCCGGATAAAGTAGAAAAAGACAAAATCATAGAAACGATCAATAAGACCGGATACAAAGTAGTAGAAAACAAAATTAAGGAATAATGGGAAGTTTTGACAGGCAAAAACATTGGGAGGACATTTATCAATCAAAACAATTGGAAGAAGTAAGCTGGTATCAACCAACCCCTAAAACCTCTTTGAGTTTCTTAAAGCAGTTTAATATACCTAAAGATGCTAAAATCATAGATGTTGGGGGTGGGGACAGTTTACTGGTAGATCATCTGATTGATTTGGGTTATAAGAACATTACAGTTCTTGATATTTCTGAATCAGCACTTAAACGAACAAGGCAGAGACTTGGTGATCTTGCCAATAAAGTGAAATGGATAGTGGCAGATGCTGCAACTTTTGTAGCAACAGAACAATACGACTTCTGGCATGATCGTGCAGCCTTCCATTTTCTAACGGAAGAACAAGAAATTGAGAGCTATTTAGAAAATGCCCAAAGAAGTATAAAGCCAGACGGAATACTTGTGCTGGGCACCTTTTCAGAAGAAGGCCCACAGAAGTGCAGTGGGATTAAAATCAAACAATACTCAGAATCAACAATGACAGCTCTCCTTCAGAGATTTTTTGAGAAATTAAAATGCATAACGGTTAATCATAAAACTCCCTTTGAGACAATTCAGCAGTTCACTTTTTGCAGTTTCAGAAAGTTACAAATAGACCTTATTTAATATTGAAATGGAAAAAGAAATCGTATTACAATCCACCATCACCTGCCCAAACTGTGGGCATCAGAAAGAAGAAACCATGCCTACGGACGCATGCCAGTACTTCTACGAATGTGAAAATTGCAAAGAAGTAATCAAGCCCAAAGATGGTGATTGCTGTGTGTATTGCTCTTATGGAACTGTGGCATGTCCTCCGATTCAGGAAGGTGGAAAAAATAGCTGCTGCTCATGAAAAAATATAATGTAATCGTCATCGGATCCGGTATGGCCGGAATGACCATCGCCAATAAATGCGCTAAGAAAGGATTAAAAACAGCCATTACCGACTCACGACCTTATGGTGGTACTTGTGCCCTACGTGGTTGTGATCCTAAGAAAATTCTGGTTGGAGCGGCTGAAATCATAGATCGTGCAAATAAAATGAGTGGCCTGGGTATCTCAGGAGGTGTTTTCATCAATTGGCAAGACTTAATGACTTACAAAAATGACTTTGTTTCCAAAATGCCCAAAAGCGTTGAGAAAGGATATGAGAAAGCTGGTGTGGCGATGTACCATGGAGCAGCCAGCTTTGAGTCAGAAAACACTGTTCGCATTGGGAATGATTTGCTGGAAGGTGATAAAATCGTGATTGCCACAGGCGCAAGACCGGTAGTCCTGGACATACCCGGGGGTGATTTACCCATAGATAGTACCGATTTTCTAAACCTGGAGAAGTTACCTAAACATATCACTTTTATCGGAGGTGGTTATATTGCGATGGAGTTTGCCCACATTGCCGCCAGGGCTGGTAGTAAGGTTACTATATTCCACCAGGGCAAACGTCCGTTGGAAAATTTTGATGAGGATATCGTCAAGCACCTCGTTGATGCAACCAGAGCATTGGAGATTGATTTACATCTTGAAACTGAAGTAGTAGGCATTAAAGAAGATGACGATCAATTCAAAGTCATCACCAAATCTCCGAATAGCACAGAGACATATAAGACCAATCTTGTAGTAAATGCTGCTGGAAGAGTACCAGAATTGGATGATATGAATCTGGAAAAAGCCAATATAGCTTCCAATAAAAAAGGAATCAAGGTAAATGAATACCTCCAAAGTGAGAGTAATCCTGCAGTTTATGCAGCAGGTGATGCAGCTGATAGCAATGGGCTAAACCTCACGCCTGTAGCCGTAATGGAAGGTCATGCTGTGGCGGCCAATATCATTCGGGGCAATAGCAAAAAACCAGATTACTCCGAAATGCCAAGTGCAGTATTCACCTTACCTACACTGGCTGCTGTGGGTATGACTGAAGAGCAAGCGAAAGGGTCAGGGAAAGAACATCAGGTGAAAAGTGCTTCTGCCTCCAACTGGTATAATGCCAAACGGATTAATAAATCCACTTATGCCTACAAAGTGATTTCGGATAAAGATGGCCACATTTTAGGCACTCATATCATCGGCCCTCATGCGGAAGAAATGATCAACCTTTTTGCGATGGCTATTCGGGCTAAACTAAAAGTTGCCGATATAAGGAACATGGTCTATTCCTATCCCTCTATGGGGTCGGATATCGGGTCTATGGTTTAATTGAAATTAAAAAACATACACACTTTTTGTTCACCACCCCGGACGGAAACGTACCTTTAATAAAATCTGAAGGATTATGATACCCAAGGACCTAACAAAAGATATGAAGACACGCTTACAGAGCATCAAAGGCCAGGTGGATGGCTTGATAAAAATGCTGGATGAAGGCAAAGATCCGGAAAAAATTTTGCTACAGTTCAAAGCAGCACAAAAAGGATTGGACAAAGCCCATTATTTATTATTGGATGAAGCTTACCGGAAAGCTCTTGCTATTAAGATTTCAGAAACCGTTGAAGCCTGCCCGGGCAATTGCGGTAATGAAGATCGTATAGAGTTTATCCGCCAGCAATTTCCCCACCTGGAGTTGGATAGCCTTACTCAAAAAATGAAGGAAATAGCAGAGCTAAAGGAACGAATAGGCAATGCAAATGAAAAAAGCGGCTCATAAGCCGTTGACCTGTATTGCAAGTGTCGGATTTCCGCTCAGTATGATCCGGTAAAATCTCCATTTTTCATCATCACTTTTCTTATCTCAAGAAAAATAAATCAAATTTTGTAGTCATCGCCTCTTGGCGACCACCCCCTCCCTCAGCTTACCTTTGAATTGTTCTTATCCGGAAAGAATCTCAAATCATTTTACAGAACAATTCAAAAGAAGGAAAATATGAAACGTCAAGTAGAAATATTTATGGCTAATTGCCCAGTTTGTGATCCGGTAGTCAGCATGGTAAAAGACTTAGCCTGTGATCAATGTGAAATAACAGTCTATGATCTGGTAAAGCAATGTGAAGACAAAACCTGTCTGAGCAAACTGAAAGAATACCAGATTAAAAAAGTGCCAGCTATAGCAGTAAACGGATTGCTTTTATCCTGCTGTAAAAACCAGGGAGTCACCAAAGAAGAACTGATCAAAGCAGGGATAAGACAAGGATAAAAAAAGAAGTAAGGCACGGCTTACAAAATACATTTCCCCCCTTGCTGCCGTGCTGGCGAGGGAATTCATTTAAACCCCAATTACAATGAAACCTTTAAATAATGACTTACAGCAATGTATTGACAATTGTAATGCATGTATCACCGCTGCGCGAATCTGTCTGGACCAGCATATGGGTGAACCCGATATGAAAAAATGCCATCAGCTTTGTCTGGATTGCATTGCCCTTTGTACCGCCTGTGTCCAAATGCTGGCATCTCAGTCCGATTATGCCGACAGAGTATGCGCCATTTGTGCTGATCTGTGTAAAGCTTGTGCAGAAGAGTGCGGCAAATTTGACAGTGAAGTGTGCAAGCAGTGTGCAGAAAAGTGTGAAGCTTGTGCGGAAAGTTGTGCTAAGATGGCGGCATAATATGAGAGCCTTAAAATCTCTGAAGCAGGATTTCGTCAGCATAGCGTCCCTGTTTACTTCTGTCTCAACGCTGCTCTGCTGTGCACTGCCCTCATTGCTCGTAGCTGTTGGGATGGGAGCGGTAGTGGCTGGATTAGTATCAGGCTTCCCTGCGCTAATATGGTTGAGCAAGTATAAGGAATGGACGTTTTTGGTAGCGGGTATTTTGATCGGATTCAACTTTTGGCTCTTTTACGGAAGAAAGAAAAATCAGGTTTGCGAAATTGATGAATATGGAAATGAAACGGCCTGTGATACAGCCGCCCGGTGGAGTAAGGTTATCCTCTGGATATCCTTTGGATTGTATACGCTTGGTTTATTTTCAGCTTACTTGCTGCTTCCGATTCAACAATTTTTAGGGATTTAAAAAGTAAAGATGAAACGAATAACATTAATTGTAATACTTGCCATTGTAGCATTGTCTAAAACCTATGCTCAAGGACATGGGCCACTCTACGGACTACAAACGCCAACCTTAGCCAAAGGAGGAGTAGATTTTAATGCTGCCGCCATGAGTCTGGTCACTAAAGATGACCAGTCATTTATGCTTCGGTATATCTGGTCTTATGGGGTGACAGAGGATTTACAACTCAACATCACCGCCCCGACAATGATCAATCGGCTTTCAGAAGCACCCAGAACTAGAGGAAACAGCAACATGCCAGCCAATGGCGATATTGAAGCTTCGGTCTGGTATCGTTTCTTTTCCAATGCTTTTGGCGTGGGGAAAAGATTTGAATCTACTGCCATATTAAGTGTTTCTACCCCCACTGAAGATACAAGGGGAGGTATCAATGTAAGCAACTCCACTCATGGGGCGATCTCTACCGGATATGCTTCCCGTACCTGGTACGCCTGGGTAGGTGGCGGCTATCAGTATTATTTTGAGAAGGGTAATGATCAATTAGGTGACCTTCCATATGTCAGCTTGGTAGTTGGCTATCGGCCTAACATCTTCATGGGAGACTATCCAAAACCCGACTGGAGGGTATTTGTAGAGTCGCTGGCTGAGTTTCCGGGTGCAAGCATGAATGAAGGCCAAATTTCCCCTGTTGATCAAAGAGGTAAGAAAGTGATGCT